>JAJOKK010000188.1 GCA_021129875.1 Candidatus Bipolaricaulota bacterium | reverse complement strand
CCCAATCGGCTACTGCACCCCCCGAGACGGTGAAAGCTTCTGTTGGACCTCCGGGCTTACTTCGCAAGCGCTCGTGCAACGAGTGTCGGGAGATCCCCGCGGTTGAACTTGAACGCGGTGCGACCCTCACAGGATATTGACCTGGCAGCGGCGATGCACGCAATCGGAATCGTTTCCGGCAGCTTAGTCCTCGCCCTGGTGGGGATCGTCATTCTCGTCACCCGGCTTCCACACACACGGTTCCGCTTCGGCGGGGTGATCCTTTCACAGGCGATCACCGGCCGTGTGTTCGATCGGGTGAAGGGCAAAGTAGTGGAGGAGATCCCCTGGATCGACCGCCAGGGGGTTGCAGCCACTGTTCTGCGCCCAGTAGGGAGCGGAGAGTTCGCCGGCGAGCGGACGGACGTCGTCTGTGAGGAGGAATTCCTCTCTGAAGGAACGCCAGTCGTGGTGATCAAGGACGAAGGCTACCGCAAGGTGGTCCAAAAGATAGAGAAAGACACAGCGCGGATCGCCGGGGTGAAGAAGGAACTGATCTGCTTTCACATCTCCAGCCGCTACAAGGCAAAAGTGAGAGAGATCTTGAAGGCGAGCGGGCACTATGACGGGCTCGACTTCAAGGTGACCCTTGTCCCCCCGGGGCGAATCTTCGTCATCGACTGAAGTGCACCCTCGGCATTCTATGTCGGCGATGGATTATGCGTAGGGGCGAAAGATCTTTCGCCCCTACAAACAAGCCTGGGAGCGCCGCCGTCCCGGCGGCATCTTTCCAGCGTGCAGTGGAGGTGAAGCCGTATCCGAAGCTTGGCTCCACGAGACACAGTACTCATTAGTCGGATGGTACGTATTCAGTAAACCCACCCCATATTTCAGCCACAGTATGGAGCCTGTTGTGTGATGCGGCCTTTTCTGCTGCTTGTCGTTAAACTCGGTTGCGGAGCAAGGCCGGAGGCCACCCCGTAGCTTCAAGCATTTTATCGCATCGGGGGGTGTAGTAGCCGAAGAGGGGTTTACTGCACCCCCCAGGAGCGC
>JAJOKK010000147.1 GCA_021129875.1 Candidatus Bipolaricaulota bacterium | reverse complement strand
AAGCATTGATCCATCTATCGGGCTCATTGGGTTCGTCCTGCCTTGCTCAACCTCTCAACTTCTTAACCTCGCAACCTCTCGACTACAAAGGGGCTGTACCCTCTTTCTCCACTCCCGCATTCCGTCATTACCAACAAAACCTCAACCGGCTTGAACGACGATTCGAGCGAAGGTCTCGGGAGAGAGGGACGCCCCGCCGACGAGGGCCCCGTCGATGTCGGGCTGTGCCACGATCGCGGCGGCGTTCTCCGGATTCACACTCCCCCCGTACAGGATGCGAAGGTTCTTTGCGATCTCTTCATCGTAGGCTCGGCTGAACCACCCACGGATCATACGGATCGCCCCTTCCGCCTCCTCTGGGGATGCGGTCTCACCGGTTCCGATCGCCCAGATCGGCTCATAGGCGATCACGACGGACGCAATCTGCGCCGGTTCGATGCCGTCAAGGTCGGCGCAAAGCTGGGCGGTGACCTTCTCCCTCACCTGCCCCTCCCGGTGCTCGGCGAGCGTCTCGCCGACACAGAGGATCGGGGAGAGCCCGGTGGCGAGCGCTGCGTTAAGCTTCCGGTTCAGAAGCCCGTCATCCTCGTGAAACAGGGTGCGCCGCTCGGAGTGACCGACAAGAACATAGCGGCACCCGCAGGCGATGAGCATCTCCGCAGAGATTTCCCCGGTGAACGCGCCCTTTTCCTCGAAGTGAAGATCCTGCCCTCCAAGGGCGACCCCGGTCTTGCGAAGGAGCCGGCCGGCGAGTTCCAGACCGATAAACGGCGGCAGCAGGACGGTCTCCACACCGTCTGCACCGCGGTCGGCAGCTAAGAACGCACGGATGAACCGCTCTGCCTCTGTTGGGGTTTTGTTCATCTTCCAGTTGCCGGCGATCAGCCGTTGCCTCATCCTCATCCCCTCCCTTTTTGAGTTATTATAGCCGCCAAGCGCAAATCTGCTAATCGATTGACATTTTGGGAAGGGTGCCCTAGAGTTGACATAACAGCAAGGGAAAAAACGAGGAGGTAGAAAAATGCACATAGCC
>JAJOKK010000225.1 GCA_021129875.1 Candidatus Bipolaricaulota bacterium | reverse complement strand
TTATTACAATCAAGAAAATTCTTGGAATCATCGCCAGGGCACATTCCTGAGCCTAAGTGCGGTCGCTCTAAGGCTCAGGAACGTCGGCAACACGGAACGTTAGGCGAAATATCCTGGATTAAGGGAAAGCCAATGAGGAGGTAGTGTGTTCGATTTACAGGATTACTGGGAGTATTGCTTTAAGGAAATAGATCCAGAAACATATGACTTTTCCAAGAGTAAGCCAGCCGCTACTCTTGCTGGTTTTTATGAGAACTATTTGAAAGATGGGGATACTGTTCTTGACTTAGGCTGTGGTGGGGGGCGTAATGCACATTACTTAGCCCAACGCGGCTACAATATCCATGGGGTTGATATTGCCGTAGGGGCGGTTGAGTTTTGTCAGAAACGCTTTGCCCGGTATAATCTTTCTGGGACCTTTAAACAGGGAACGTTTGACAATATCCCATTTCCTGATGACCACTTCTTAGGTGTGATTTGTATAGCTGCATTGGACCACATCACTATTGAATGTGCTCAGGCATCAATTACTGAAATCCGCCGGGTATTGGCTGCAAGCGGGGTTATCTTGCTGACCCTTGATCCTCCTGAGACAGACGAAGATATCCTTGATGAGGCCGAAGTTCTGCCTGATAGTACAATGAAGTTCATTCGAGGGGAACAGGCAGGGATGTTGTTTCGCAGATATCAGAATGAGGAGATCAAATCACTCTTAGGAGAGCAGAACATCATTTCGTTTGACCATACTGAGAATGGAGACCGGGTGATTGTTTGCCGCTAGAAACAATTGAGATCAGGTGCTCACTAATTCTGGGGATGTAGATGATACGGGATTCATCGCCTAACACGGGATTTGCGGCTCACTTTGTTCGCCCAAATGCTTCGCACTTCGCAAAGCCCGATCACGTTAGGCGACATGGCCCTAACAGAAAAGAGAATTATGGAGGTGAAAAGGGATGTACAGAAGAGGTATCATCCAATCTGATCCCTCAATCATGATGGGTAAGCCGGTCATAGCCGGCACACGTATCACCGTAGAAC
>JAJOKK010000090.1 GCA_021129875.1 Candidatus Bipolaricaulota bacterium | reverse complement strand
ACCCAATGAGAGGGCTAGTCCATGACCCACGGTCTTACGTGTGGGTAAGTGTCAGATATAGTCCGCAGGGTAGAGGCTTTGATGCAGCGATGATTGGGCATTGTCAGAGGGGTTTGTGTCCACCAGGGTTTTCTCGCACCATAGCGATGCGCGCGTCTCTACGGACCATCTGAAGGCCTAAGAGTTCAAATGCCTTGATGACTTTGACTCGGGGAGCATATACGAGGAATTTGAACATCAGACAACTACTTCCGCTTCAGCTACGAATACTTCAAGCACAGGTGCTTCAACATCGAGCACAGCATCGAAGCCGAATGTCTCAATGTGGAACTGAATGAAAACCGTTATTTCTACAAACTTTGCGGGCAGACCGGAAGCATAACTAAGAAAGTCCCGCTAGTTCTCACTATGCCCATAAGTACCACCAAGAAACACAGCGACAAAGTGTGCTTCATTCGTATCACCTTCTCTATTCAATGTAGTAATTTTCGTTGTCCGTGCAGAGTGAAGCCTTTAGTAATAGATTGAAAGCTGTATAAAGGGCGTAATGTACAATAGCCCTAAATCAATGACGAAATACTGAGTCCCTTGAGCTATCTCGAAAGGATAAGATACTCCAAATTCTACATAAGGGATGATCAGTAAGAAGGTCCCCCAACCCCAAAATGCGTTGAACCGATTGGCCCGCAAACCATCCGCAGGCAGAAAGTGCCGGGCGCTAAAGCCAAGGCCTATATTAAAACCCGTAACACTTTTTAGGTTTCCTTCATCGTCATAATGGATTGTTCCGAACGTCGGCAAGCTGAAACCAACCATGCTCGTAGGTCGGGCAATAGATTCAACAACAGGGAAGGGTTTCTCATCAGATCCCTGTGCGAATGTAAATACAGCCCCAAAAACGAACACAAGCGCAACCAAAACGACCATCATTCTTTTCAACATACGCATCCTCCTAAATGATTTTTTGAATTCTATCGTTTGTAGTCTATACTGAAAAATCTGGCTCTTCGTCGTTTTAAGTGGGTAACTGTTTCTAGATTCACATGCGCACGAGGT
>JAJOKK010000083.1 GCA_021129875.1 Candidatus Bipolaricaulota bacterium | reverse complement strand
AGAGCGGCGAAAAGGTATCTCACCGTGTCCTTCGTCCATCCGTAGGGAGGAGCGGAGAAAACGTCCTGCAGATAGGAACCCTGGAGCCTTCCGGAACCGGACTCGGCCGACTTCGTCTGGAAGACCCGTAACACCTCGGCCAGTACCGGCGTTGAGGTGTCGATCCGCGGCGCGCCCCGGCTCTTGGTGACGAGCCCGAGAGGATCGTGGTCTTTGGTGATGCGGTCCATGCGCTCCACTCCCAGGAATTTCGCAGCGGCATCCGTTGAGGGCCGCACCGGAGCAAGGCGGAAATGAGGGAAGACCTCCTTGACGGCTGAAGACAGGATGCCGCGCACGGCGGCGTCCAGAGTCTCCGCGGATTCACGGACCGGAGTCGGCTTGCCGCGGAAGATGAAGACGCCGTCCAACATCGCCTTTTCCATTGCGGCGGCGGCGCGTTCACGGCTCCGCTCGGCCGACCGTCTTTCCGCGCGAAGGTATTGGGCGACGACATGGTCGGCGCTGCGCTCATTGACGTCGCCCGGCACCTTCTCGGATTTCACGATTTCCGGCAGCAGCTCTTCCACGACCTCCTCTCTTCGGATGAGAAGCAGCACCGTATTCTTAAGCTCGAGTTGTGTGTTGGTGGATACGAGGAGTTCTTTGCGCCTGTCGTCCCACAAGGCGGGTTCCACGAATTCCAGCCGGAGTTCCATGTCCTCGGAACCACCGCGGACGGACGTTCGGCCCAGCTTCACGGCGGCCCTGACATCCTTGATGTTCTCAAGCCTGGCTGCGGGTTGCACCCGGAACATGGGATGGTCGGATGTGCCATCCCTAAGGATGTCGATCCGCGCCCGGTCACATTCGCCCGACGTCGGGGCGTAGCTGTTCCGCTTGTCACGGATCGGTTTGACCGCGTCACTCAGGAACACGTAGCCACCCGCCTGCGGGTCCTCGATGAGGCCGCATTCCTTTTCAGAGGTGAGCTTTCGCAGCGCCTCCCGCACCTGGTCGGACAGGGCGGGCGCTCCCACCGCCCGGTAGAGCAACGCGGCGATGTTGTCGGCGGTACGCGGGAAGGTCTCCACGGGCTGCAACGCGGCGA
>JAJOKK010000016.1 GCA_021129875.1 Candidatus Bipolaricaulota bacterium | reverse complement strand
TGAGCATTCCCCCGTTCGATGATCCGGGCGAATCCCTCTTTTGCCTCTGCCCGTCGCCCGAGCGCGATCAGGTTATGGGCAGCGAAGTAGCGGCTCCTATCACGCATCTCCTGCGGGCCGCGGGCGATGAGACCTTCGAACAATCCCTCAGCCGATCGGCGATCGCCGAGCCTGGTCGAGGTGATCAGTGCGATCTGGAACTCGGCCTCGTGCTTATCCGTTCCGGTGAGAAACGGGAGGACCGCAAGCAGAATGCGCCGGGCACCCGCCGGATCGACTCTGGCGAGGTAAATTGCATAATCGAACAGTGCCTGGCGGTCGCGATCATCCGCGGGATCGAGGAAGACCGCAGCCTCAGCAAGACGAGTGCGCAAGGCCCGAGCTTCGTACCCGATGAACCGCACGGGAAGCACTTCAAGCAGCTGCAAGATGCTCTCCACCTGTTGCACATGATCTGCGCGTGTTTCAGCGAGCTCCAGGGTGAGGGAAAGGGCAGCCGCCCTCTCTTCCGAGAGGATCGCAGCATGCAGAGCCTCAGCTGCTTTCGCCTCGGCAAGAGCCAAGTTTCCCAGTGCAAGATGAGCCCGACCGAGCAGCAGGTCGACCTCGAATGGGATACCGACCCCGGCAAGGACGGAGACCGCCCGTCCCGGCTCGCCCGCTTCGAGGTATCCCTGCGCCAGATAGAGGCGGGCGTACGGGTAGAGGGGGTGCATCTCGCTCACCCGGCTGAAGCTGGCGATCGCTCCCTCCACTTGTCCAACGGCAAGCAGATCAAATCCACGATCGAACGGATCGCCGGGCCCCAAAACAAGAACGACCACGGCAACTACGACCACAATCAGACCGGTGAATAAATGCATCATCTCTCTCATCGCCATCGGTTAAGATTGTAGCCAAGCGAGCCGCCATCCGCCCAGGCCGTGCGGGGGCGTCAATGGAGACATACGGGAGGTATGCCGGAATCGATCTTCTCCTATCACCGTGCATTGAGTGGTAATTTCGACCTTGACAACCGGCATTGGCAATGCTATAATACAGCCTGTCTGAATGGCAAGCTGGCAACAAAAGGGGTAGCCCAATTCCATTCGAGAAAGTGCGTCCAACAAAGGTTTCGGCAG
>JAJOKK010000019.1 GCA_021129875.1 Candidatus Bipolaricaulota bacterium | reverse complement strand
TAGTAGCCGATTGGGAACTTACTACACCCCCCGATGCGGTAAAATGCTTGAAACTGGGGTTGGACAGGCGGCTTTGCTTCGCAACCGAGATTGAAGACGAGCAGTAGAAGGGGTTTACGCAACAGGCTGATAAGCGTCTCTCTTGATTATTGGGTAATTCAACTGTGAAAAGGAGGAACAGATGAACGATGTTCGAATGGAGAAGTTAGAGAAGGCAGCCGCGGTATTTACCGAGAGGCTTCCAAAGCCGCCGACGGTTGCGCTCGTCCTCGGGTCCGGTCTCGCTGATGCGTTCGGTCTCCCTGAAGATGGGACACGTATTCCGTGGACGGAGATCCCCGGGTTTCCGCTCCCAACCGTGCTTGGTCACAGTGGAGGGTTCTGGGCCGGCGAGATCGGCGGCAAGCAGGTCCTCATCCAGCGGGGACGTACACACTACTACGAGGGCTATTCTATGGATGAGGTTGTCTTTGCCACCCGCCTTTTCGCCCTCCTGGGGATTGAGAGATTGATCATGACAAACGCCACCGGCGCGATCAATTACGACTACTCCACTGGGGACCTTGTTCTGATCTCCGATCACATAAACATGTTAGGGGTAAACCCACTGCGAGGCAGCAACCTGGACCGCTTCGGGCCGCGCTTCCCCGACATGTCCGCCACGTATAGCCCGCGCTTGCGTGCTCTGGCCAAGGATGCGGCAAAAGCGGAGAAGATCACGCTGAAAGAGGGGGTTTACGTTGCCGCGCTCGGACCATCCTACGAGACCCCGGCCGAGATCCGTGCCTTTCGCAGTATGGGTGCCGACCTGGTCGGGATGTCGACTGTGCCCGAGGTGATCGTTGCTGCTCACGCCGGGATGGAGGTGCTCGGGATCTCCTGCGCGACAAACCTCGCTGCCGGAGTCGATCCGGATGCCTCCCTCTCCCATGCGGAAGTGATCGAGACGACCGAGCGCGTAGGCGAGAGGATGCAGCGGCTCCTCCATGCGGTGATCGACCGGCTATAGGACCCGGGCCGACGTACGTATTCAGTAAACCCATCCCTGAACCGCGTCCGGGGGAGGAAAGAACCACAGATGGACACTGACACACGCGGATTATTGTTGGAGTGCCGGCCAAGAGGCCGGAGTGATGAGTAATGAGTGAAGAGTGAAGAGTA
>JAJOKK010000162.1 GCA_021129875.1 Candidatus Bipolaricaulota bacterium | reverse complement strand
AGATAACGAGCCACTATTTCATAGGGCAGCAAAAGCAGGTTCTTGGACAGCCTGTTAAGCAGGCGTTAAAAGCTGACGACTGAACTGCTGCTCTACCCCAGCAGCCACAGACTGGCGGCCATCACGATCATGCCGACGATAACCCCGGCGATTGAGAGGTGGTCTTCTCCGAATACGCGGGCGGCAGGGACCAGTTCATCGAGCGAGATGAAGATCATTGCTCCGCCGACTGCAGCGAGCACGTAACTGAGCACCGCATCTGTTAAGAACGGTAGCAGAATGAGCGCGGCCAGCCCGGCACCGACCGGCTCAGCCAGACCGGCAAGGAACGACCAGAAAAACGCTTTTTTTCTGCTGCCGGTCGCCGCATAGATCGGTGCAGCTACAGCTATTCCCTCGGGGATGTTGTGCAGGGCGATCGCCGCGGCAATGGCTATTCCAAGCGATGGATCGACCAGCGCACCAATAAGTGTAGCCATCCCTTCGGGGAAGTTATGGATGGCAATCCCGAGAGCCACGAACAACCCTGTCTTCATCATTCGACTGTTACGCGCATCTACTCCAGTGCGATGCTGCTCAGCTATGTAGCTATGTGGGATTGAGACATCGACCAAGAACATGGCACCCATCCCAGCAAAGAACGCCAGATGAGCACGAATAAAGCCAATCTGCTCGATCCCGCCCTGCAGTAACTCAACATAGGAGAGAAGGATCATTACTCCAGCGGCAAAGCCAAGGGTGAGGGCCATGAATCGCGGGCCGGGCTTGCGAACCAGGATGGCAATCAACCCGCCCACCGCGGTAGCCAGCCCGGCAAGGGTTGTGATTAATATTGCAAAACCGATATTGCCAGTCATAAAGACCTCCCTTGTTGCGAAGTTAAGCCTGTTACGCAAAGCAGGACAAACCCATGCCCCGTGCAATCACAACCAACACTTATTTCATGGGGCTGCGGACCCAATAAACCGAATGGCCGGTTACCAAATCCTGTCTGCGTCGCGGATGCGACAGGAGGGCGAGGCAGACAGGAATCGAATAAGGCTCTATTACAGTTAGCTGTCGGTGATGTCATTGGGTAAATGCGTTCACCGCCGAGGTCGCCGAGGAAACAACATCGAGATCTTTGGTTTTGTGCCCCTGAGAACTCTCCGCGGTCTCTGCGGTAAAGTGATCGCTGGTTAGACAAGACGTCCAAC
>JAJOKK010000104.1 GCA_021129875.1 Candidatus Bipolaricaulota bacterium | reverse complement strand
GGTTTTGGGTTAGAAACCATCTTTTTGATGTCGATTATTGGATTTTTCATTCTACATTGAGTCATCTATAGAGCTCATGGGATGGGCCTGCAATAGGCACCGATGCATCTTGCCGCTATCGAGCTCGACCCGCTTCTCTTGTTCTTTAACCCAAAACTCAAAACCCAAAACTTAAAACCGCTCTTATGGGGAGGGCTATGTTGGGTTTTGGGTTTTGGGTTAGAAACCATCTTTTTGATGTCGATTATTGGATTTTTCATTCTACATTGAGTCATCTATAGAGCTCATGGGATGGGCCTGCAATAGGCACCGATGCATCTTGCCGCTATCGAGCTCGACCCGCTTCTCTTGTTCTTTAACCCAAAACTCAAAACCCAAAACTCAACACCGCTCTTTGCACGGGGGCGGGAAGCGCTACTTGATTCCCAGAGAGGGCGGCGCTAAGATGGGTTGTGATCCGATCATGCCAAAGAGAAATGCAGTCTTTCAGCCGCTTCTCATCTATATTACCGTGCCCCGCTAACGGGGCATTCCACTGGTTTTTCGTCTTTTTCCGTTCCCTGGTAAGTGAGTGTTGAGAAGGTGGGTTGCGTTCTTTAGAAGGAGAGAGCGATGTCGAGATATGAGAAGCTGATCAAAGACCCGGTCGCCCGCGAGAGAGAGGTCCTCGCGTTGTGGGACGAACAAGGGACCTTTCAACGATCGCTTGCCGCGACAAAGGGTCGTCCGCGGTACGTCTTCTTCGAAGGGCCGCCGACCACGAACGGGATGCCGCACCTCGGGCACCTGATGCCGCGCGTCTACAAGGATCTCTTCCCGCGCTACAAGACGATGCAGGGGTTCTACGTCGCCCGTAAAGGGGGATGGGATACGCATGGTCTCCCGGTGGAACTCGAGGTGGAGAAGGAGATCGGGCTAAACAGCAAGGCGGAGATCGAAGCCTACGGGGTGGAACGATTTATCGAGAAGTGCAAGGAGTCGGTCTGGAAGTACAAGGCCGAGTGGGAGCAGATGGTCGAACGGATGGGTTTCTGGATCGACCTTAAGAATGCTTACGTCACCTATACCGACGACTACATCGAGAGTCTCTGGTGGGAACTTGCTCAGATGCACAAGCGCGGCCTCCTTTACCAGGGGCACAAGGTCCTCCCTTACTGCCCGCGTTGCGGGACCGGTCTCTCCTCGCACGAAGTTGCGCAGGGGTACCGCACGGTGAAGGATCCCGCGATCGCGGTACGGATGAAGATCGTCGCCGGCGGGGATGCATCTTACAACGAGGAGCTTCCGGGGAAGACCTCTCTCCTCACC
>JAJOKK010000020.1 GCA_021129875.1 Candidatus Bipolaricaulota bacterium | reverse complement strand
CGCCGGGACCGGCACCACCGGAACCGATTTAGCCGTGGCTAAGCACGGCAACCGTTCTGTCTCCAGCAGGTGCGGTAGCGCCGATGTGCTGCAGGCACTGGGGGTCTCGTTGGAACTGACCCCGGATGAGGTCGCCGTCTGCATCGATGAGGTGGGGATTGGGTTCCTTTATGCGCCTGCGCTCCATCCGGCGATGAAGCACGCCATCGGCCCGCGGCGCGAGATCGGGGTGCGCACAGTCTTCAACATCCTCGGACCGCTCACCAATCCGGCCGGGGCGCAGGTACAGGTACTGGGAGTCTACGACGCGGGTCTTACCGAACTGATCGCCCACGTGCTGCATGCGCTCGGCTGCCGGACGGCGTTCGTTGTTCACGGGCCTGATGGTCTGGACGAACTCTCCCCGACAGGGCTGAACCGGGTCACCCAGCTGCGGAACGGACAGGTGCATACGTTCACCCTCGATCCGCTCGAGCTCGGTCTGCCGCGGGCAACGCTTGCCGATCTGAAAGGAGGGGACGCCGAGGAGAATGCCGAGATCCTCCGTGCCGTTCTGGGTGGAGAAACAGGACCGCGACGCGATGCAGTCCTGTTGAACGCTGCTTACGCCCTTGTGGCTGCGGAAACGGCAACAGATGCGGGCGAAGGCCTCTCCCTCGCCGCACAGAGCATCGACTCTGGAGCGGCGCAGGCGAAACTGGCCGCACTGATCGCGTTCACTAAGAGGGCTGAGCAATGATCCTGACTGAAATCGTTGCCCATAAGTACGAGGAAGTGCGGCTACGCAAGCAGGCTCTCCCCTTGGCGGAGCTGAAGGCACGCGTTGCTGATCGCCCTCTGCCCATCGACTTTGTCGCGGCACTGTGTAAAGAAGGCGTGCAGCTGATCGCTGAAGTCAAGCGGGCCTCCCCGTCTAAAGGGGCGCTCTCTCCCGACCTCGATCCGGTCTGTCTGGCAACGACCTACGCGGCTCATGGCGCGGCAGCGATCTCGGTCCTCACCGATGCCAGGTTCTTCCAAGGGACACTTGACGATCTGACCCACGTCAGATCCGCAATCACTAATCTTCCGATCTTGCGCAAGGACTTCATACTCGATCCGTATCAGATCTATGAGAGCTACGCCTGCGGCGCCGATGCGCTGCTCCTCATCGTTGCCGTCCTCTCCGACCGGATGCTCGCTGAGCTGTTCGCCCTCACCAACGATCTGGGGATGGCCGCGCTGGTGGAGGTACACGACGAAGAGGAGCTTGCACGGGCCTTACGCCTGCGTCCGCGTGTGGTGGGGATCAACAACCGCAATCTACGCGATTTTAGTGTTGACCTTGCCTCCTTC
>JAJOKK010000057.1 GCA_021129875.1 Candidatus Bipolaricaulota bacterium | reverse complement strand
ATCGGTGACGACATGGTGATCTTCGGCGGTTCCGGCGGCTGCGGCAAAGGGGGGGCAGTCCCCGCTTCCAGTGACCGACGGCTCGCCCCATATAAGGATCCGGAACGTGACGATAGGAGGGAAGTGATGGACAACTTGATGAACAAACTCGCTGGCAAGGTCGACAAGGCCGAGGTATACCACCTGCGTAGCCGTTCCGTACCGATCGAGTTTCGCGCCGGCAAGCTCGAGTCGATCATGGTCAAGGAAGTCGAGGGAGAGGCGCTGCGGGTGATCGATGACGGCCGGCTGGGATTCGCCACCACCACAAATGTAAACGAACCGGCAGAGCTGATCGCCGCAGCGACCGCGGCCGCTGCATTCGGTGAACCGGCAGAGTTCGATTTTGCAGCCGCTGAGACGGCGCAGACGGGTGAAATCTACGACCCGGCAATCGTTGCGCTCAACGAGGAGGAGATGATCGCCATCGGCGAACAGGCGATCGCCCGTCTGCATACTGTCGATCCGGAAGCGGTGGTCAACCTCTCCGTCGAGAAGACGACAGACGAGGTGATGATAACAAACACCGCCGGCGTCGAGCTTCATGAAGAGCGGACGCACATATCCCTGTCAATCGAAGTGGAGAAGGCGCGCAAAGGAGACATCTTCACCCTGTACGCAAGCGAGCAGGCCCGCTATCTGGACGACCTGCCCGCTGAGGAGTTGATCGACCGCCTCGCCATGCAGCTGCACTACGGCGAGCAGATCGTCTCGGTCCCGTCGAAGGAACTACCAGTCGTCTTCTCCGCCCACGGCGCAGTCACGATCCTCCTGCCGCTGATGGCCGGCTTGAACGGCAAATCAGTCTACATGGGAATATCCCCGCTCAAAGACCGGATCGGGGAGGCAGTCTTCGATCCCCGCCTGACGATCACCGACGACGGAACCCTCCCCCGCGGTCCGCGAACCAGCGGATTCGACGACGAAGGGACGATCACCGCACGCACCCCGCTCGTATCAGGCGGTGTAGTCGCCGGGTTCATCTACGATCGCCGCACAGCCGCCCTTGCCGGGTCCTCACCGACCGGAAACGGCTACAAAGGAGGACTATTCGGCGGTGGATTCCGCACGCCCCCAGGGGTGGGGATGGGCAACCTCCTCATCGGGCCCGGGGAGACGAGCTTGGAACAACTTATCGCGGGGATCGACGAAGGTATCCTGGTGGAGAGCGTCCTTGGCCTTGGCCAGGGGAACATCAACGCCGGTGAGTTCTCCAATAACGTGGCAGTGGCGTTCAAGATCGAAAACGGCAAGATCGTCGGCCGGGTGAAGAACACGATGATCGCCGGAAACAGCTACACCCTGCTGAAGGACCGCCTGATCGACTTTAGTAACAAGGCTCACTGGGCC
>JAJOKK010000183.1 GCA_021129875.1 Candidatus Bipolaricaulota bacterium | reverse complement strand
GAGGCTTCCACGAGGTCTCTCTCCAGCTGCATCATACGGGATCTTTCCGTATAAGGCAGCCCCAAAAGGAAGTTAGGCGGAGAGTTTCCGCCTAATAATTGTTAGACGGCCAAGAAGCTCGTGGAAGTTCGCGACCTTACCTGAAATCTTCCGGTTCCTCTCTACTGCTCGTCTTGACTTCCGTTACCTTGCGTGGTAACATTTGTTGGTGGGCAAGATACGGCGCGGAAATTATGTTTTCGTCACTTGGATCGGAGATCACGTACTGAGACATGTCCACGTGTACAAAGACGGAAAATTTGTCGTCAAATGGGACCTTGAAAACGGTGTTGCTATGAAAGGTAAGGCAACGAAAAGGATTCTAAAGCTGATTGTCGAACTCCAACAGGAGGGGCGCCTATGAAGATCAAGAAAGTCACGCACAATAACCGCAAGAAAGCCTTCGAGGTAGCAACCTACAGCAAACAGTATTTGTTCCCGTACGCAAAGCTTGAGACACAGCCGTCGCGTCAAAATCCTATCAAGCAAGTCTACATCGATAAAGAAGTTGGCAACGAAGCGTTCACCTACGAACTTAAATCAGGTGATGAAGGAACAGTACACATAGATCACGTTCTTGAGTACAACCAAGATCCTCGCTACATGAGAGATCTGTTGCTTTATAAGCTCACCTTGGCCGCACAAGAACGAGTGAAGAGCAGTTCCCTGAGCAAGAGGGAGTTGATTCGTAGGTTGGGCACTTCTCCGGCACAGTTTTATCGCTTGCTCGATCAGACCAACTATAAGAAATCGATTGATCAGCTGATGGCACTACTCAGTATTCTTGATTGCGACGTTGACTTAGTCGTGAAAGAGAAACGGAAGCGTATGCGCGGTGCCGCCTAACAAGGCGCTGCAGCGGACGCGCTACTGCGCGCCGCTGAGCTCCAGCCGTTAGGCAGCAGAATCAGTACAAAGGAAGCTCACGTGAGGAAGAAGACCACCGACTTCATCAACGGGCTGCACAAGTTCGTGGTTTCCGATGCTCAGTTTCGCAGAGACACGGCCGGAAAGACCGCGATCCAGATTCAGACCAAGATCCGACCGCTGATCCTCCGCTACTGGATACAAGTATCCAGTAGCCATGGCGAACAAGTTCTTCTACTGGGGAGGGAAGATTCGGGAAGGATCGGAATACGACGTTCGGGAGCCGCAACTACCCAAGGCATGCCGAGGTCTTCTTTATTGGTGTTCCTGGCTCAGCAACATGCTTGGCAATGTGCTGATTGTCGAGTAGTACAGGCCGAGATGATTCCTGACTTTCTTCAACGTGCATCCATAAACCCGAGTTGCCGCGTATGTGCACGCATTTCGTGTTGGTCTATCGACAACGTCAGCAAAGATCAACTCAAGTGA
>JAJOKK010000082.1 GCA_021129875.1 Candidatus Bipolaricaulota bacterium | reverse complement strand
CCGGAGGTCCAACAGAAGCTTTCACCGTCTCGGGGGGGTGTAGTAGCCGATTGGGAACTTACTACACCCCCCAAGAACGCGGAGCACGCAGAGAGTGGAATTGGAACCTTAATGCTTGATCTCAGCGCTCTTTGCGCTCCTGGGGGGTGCAGTAAACCCCTCTTCGGCTACTACACCCCCCGATGCGGTAAAATGCTTGAAACTAGGGGGTGGCCTCCGGCCTTGCTTCGCAACCGAGATTGAAGACGAGCAGTTAGGAAGGGTTTACGCAACAAGTTTCTTGGCTCACGACTAATATGAGGATGGTGGACGATGGCGACTAGGATCTTCTCCGGAATTCAACCGACCGGAACGCTGCATATCGGCAACTACTTCGGGGCGATCCGTAACTGGGCCGCGCTCCAGACCGACCATGATTGCATCTACTGCATCGTCGACTACCATGCAATCACGATCGAGACCGACCCGGTCGCACTGCGCGCAGCATCGCGCAGCATGGCGCTCGACCTGATCGCCTGTGGAATCGACCCGGAACGCTCGATCCTGTTCGTCCAGTCGTCCGTCCCCGAACATACTGAACTCGCGTGGATCTTCGGCTGTGTCACCTCTTACGGCGACCTGTCGCGGATGACTCAGTTTAAGGACAAGTCGGCCGACAAGAAGTTCGTCTCGGCTGGGCTGTTCACCTATCCGATCCTGCAAGCAGCAGACATCCTCCTCTATCGGGCGGACGGGGTCCCTGTCGGCGGGGACCAGGTGCAGCACCTAGAACTCTCCCGCCGGATCGCACGGCGGTTCAACACCCGCTTCGGGGAGTTCTTCCCCGAGCCCGAACCGCTCGTCGGAAAGGGCGCGCGGATCACGTCTCTCGCCGATCCAACTGCCAAAATGAGCAAGAGCGACGGCGAAGCACACTACATCGGGGTGATGGAGGATGAAGGCTCGATCCGCAAAAAGGTCCGTTCCGCAGTCACCGACACCGGCCTTGCCCCCGGGGAGACGATGTCCCCCGGAGTCGTGAACCTGTTTGAGATCCTCGAACTATCGACCGAGCTTGCCGGCGGGTCGGCGGTCGCCGCCGAACTGCGCGCGGATTTTGCAGCGGGGAAGCTTATGTACTCCCGATTAAAAGATGTGGTCTTCGACAGCCTGATGAACGTCCTTCGCCCGATACAGCAACGCCGATCCGAACTCGAGGCCTCGGGGAAGGTGGAGGAGATCCTTGCTCACGGAGCAGAGAAGGCACGCGCAATCGCTCGGGATAACATCGCGTCGGTGCGGGAGATGGTCGGCTTCGACTGATTCACGGATTGAACAAGAGGTCGAGGGTTTTTGCCGGCGGGTCGCCAGCGCTCCCAAGTGTTCCTGGATAGGGGCGAAAGATTTTTCGCCCCTAGTGTCGTGTCAACTTTGTATCGTCGTAAACGATGTTCCTGCTTGTCATTTC
>JAJOKK010000130.1 GCA_021129875.1 Candidatus Bipolaricaulota bacterium | reverse complement strand
CCTATCCCCCATCATGATTATGGAAGGGTATTCGCGTGCTTTCACATATCCAGGCTTAAATTCCATCATCAGAGCGTCGAAGTCTCTCTCCAGGTCAAAATGTGGTCGTCCCAGGGCCGCGCGAAAGACCGCTTGGGCATGATCAGGAAAACAAGCGGCCATCTTGCGCAAAGGAGCGGTGGAAATAGTGCCGGATATCAGGTATCCGCGGACAACCTCCGCTTGTGCGACTGCGAGCTTGCCTCTCTTGTCAAAGCTTGGGTCCTCGAATATCCGTCTGAACTCACCGTACCCCTGCAGGAAGGAGATCCCCTCCACCTCATCGCAGAGGAACCCCACATCATCGGTCTCTACGAGATCCTTTGGCAGGTCGGTCGGCAACGGCGGCCCTCCTTCGCCGGAGATGAGATGCATGAACTCGCGATATGGTTTGGTGAGCTTTCGCCCGGAAGCGATCAGTTCATCTCCGCCGAAGTGCTCACCAAAGGTCCGATACTGGTCGTTCAAGAGCGCGAACCCCTGCTCGACCTTCGCGGGATTCCCCTCATAGCCGCGGGCGGGATTATCCATGAGGAGATCCTCCACCAGCTTCACTACGAGCTTCCGCTTCTCACCAAAGGAGATTGCTGCACCGGAGAACATGTAGGTCTGCTCATCGACCGGGATGAGCCGAGCGTAGATGAATCCCCCGACTCCAAAGGGTGAGGGATCGATCTCTTTGTTGGGCTTTGCCTCGTAGACAAGATCATTTAACAGGTTGTAGAGGATGAAGCCGTCCGGCAACCGCCGATCGATCTGAAAGATCCCTTCGCTGACATCCTGCCAGCCAAGGATCATCTCTCGCTCCTGCTCGGGGAGATCTGTGCGCTCTGCAACGAAGACTTCAACGATCGTCCGACCGTCAGGGAGCCGAGTCTCCAAGACGAATCGGTCCGTCGGGTTGTCCAATTCGGCCGTATCTTCTTCGAGGATGATGATCCTCTCCGGCCCCCGCTTGAACTCCTCCAGAACCTGATCATTATAGAGCTTAGGGAAGCGAGAGCAGGCAAACCTTATGAGTTCCCCTTTCAGCTCGCCTGCCCGTTTCAGTTCATCGGATACCACTTGTTCCTCCTCTTCTACGCGGTCTCGAATTCTTCGCCGAACAGTTCATCGTCCAGTGCCTTAACCCCTTCGTATTTTGTCTTGGCCGTAACCATACGCTCACCCAGGGAGGCGAAGGCAGCCGGGCGCTCTTGGTCGGTGGTGTCGAGCCAGGCGGCGAAGACCATATTGGCAAAGTCCTCCTTCTCCTCCATCTCGCCCAGGATGGCGCCGATCTCGCCGACCACCAGCTCAAACATATTGATCTTCTCGTCTAGAATGCGGAGCACCTGTTCCTCCACTGTGCCGCGCACAGCCAGGTTGAAGATGAACACCTCACGCTGTTGACCGATGCGGTGAATACGTCCGATCCGCTGTTCGATGGCCATCGGGTTCCAGGGCAGATCGAAGTTGATCAGGG
>JAJOKK010000021.1 GCA_021129875.1 Candidatus Bipolaricaulota bacterium | reverse complement strand
TATCTTCCGGCCTGAAGGCATAGATGAACCTCCAGATCGGTGCCGATCCGACCATAAAAACGGCCATTAAGACAAAAAATAATCGACTTATCTGTTTTCTTTCCATAACACAATCGATCCAGCAGCACCGCAAAGGCTATCCTGCAATAGACAGCAAAGATGAGCACCCACAGAGCGTTGCTGCGAAATACAGTCAGCATAGTCCTATTGGTGAATACGTGGATATAGTTAGCCAACCCCTCAAAATTCTCCGAGAACCTATTGAGGAAAGATATACAGACTGGAAATAAGATTTTTCCCAACGTTCCTCGCTCAGGGTTTGCGAACCTGAAGTTCATAAGAAACCTTTGCCAGATCGACCCCCAGGTTGCTGGGGGGGCATTTATTTGGACGCCCACCCGATCATTCCTTTGATGTAGTACCGCTGTAATAGTGCAAAGACGAGAATCGGAACGATCATAACGAGGATGGTCCCGGCGGCGAGAACCCCCCAGTCGACGTGGAAGACACCACGCAGCAAGGGAATGCGTTGCGTTGCGAGCATCTTATCAGGAGAAAATATGAGGATCAGTGCGAGGAAGAAATCGTTCCACACCCACATAAACTGCAATACCACCGCTGATATCAATGCAGGGATGGACATGGGGAGGACTATTCGGAAGAAGATATTGAAATCCGATGCTCCATCGATCCTTGCTGCCTCTTCCACTTCAATCGGCAATGTGGTAAAGAAGTTACGCATAAAGAAGAGAATCCACGGAATACCCCATGCAGCATGGACCAAAATCAACCCGGCATGTGTATTAAGCAACCCTATATCGTTCATTATGCGAAAGATCGGTATGGCGATCATCTGCTGGGGGATCGTCATCAAGATGACGATGGCGATGAACAGATAATTCTTGAGCGGAAAGCGGAAGCGAGAAAACCCATAAGCAGCGATCGCGGCGACCAAGATCGGCACGATCGTAGCTGGGATAGCAACTCTAAGCGAATTGAGCATGCCTTCCGCCAGCGGAGCAGCCGCATGGTTCCAAGCGGCAGTGAAGTTTTGAAAAGTCGGCGTAAAGGGATCAACACGCCACCATCCACGGATTATCTCTCCCATAGGTCGTATGGCAGCCATGAAGACGCCGAGGAAAGGGACTATCCATATCAGCGCGATGACCCATGCCATTAAATGGATCAACAGAGTCGCTGCAATCTTCTTTTTCATCGGCTTGCCCGCCATGCTGACCGGATCATCGGTGTAGCAGCGACCACCGCCAAAAACATGAGAACGGTAGCCACAACGGCAGCGCTGTTGAATTCCAGGTGGCGGAAGGCATAAAAGAACATCTGTAATGCCAATACATTCGTTGCCCCTCCCGGCCCCCCCATCGTTGCTGCGTAAACAATATCGAAGATCCTGAGATTCCAAAGGAGAGTCATCGTCACCACAACAGTGGTAATCGGTTTAAGCATCGGAATAGTTATTTTAAAAAAGATACGCTGCGGTGTGGCTCCGTCTATT
>JAJOKK010000156.1 GCA_021129875.1 Candidatus Bipolaricaulota bacterium | reverse complement strand
CGCTGATCTACGATCCGCTGATCTACGATCCGCCGGCAGCACGAATGGTGCGGGATCTGTTGCGTGAGCTGGCCGATCGTGGCAAGACGATATTCCTCTCCACCCACATCCTGGAGATTGACGAGCGATTCTGCGATCGGGTAGGGATCATCGACCAGGGTAGGCTGGTGGCGGTGGGGCCGGTGGAGGAGTTGCTCGTCGAGCGGCGGGAGGCCAGCCTGGAGGAGCTGTTCCTCAAGTTGGTTGGGTGCGACAAGCAGAAGGAACTCTTGGCTTATCTGGAAAAGACCAGTGGTACGGTGTAGCCGTACGCGCTGACGCCACTCGGAGCGGCACTTGCCTGGTGAGGTCTCCCATTCGTTGTCGTGCATCTTGCTGCGCAGATCTCTCAGTAGCAGGGCTTAAGCTGGTTTTCCCCACTGCTTTAAATCCCCTCTCCCTCTTATGGGAGAGGGTTAGGGTGAGGGGGGGGGAGATCTGTACCATCATGCTATGTACCGCAAACAGATCGAGCGTGCCCGCGGGCTGTGTGGCGTGCGTCAAGACAGGCTGAGAAGCTGCGCGGCACCCTCCCCTTGCCCCTCCCATCAAGGTAGGGGTGCGGGCTTACTGTTTTATAAGGGAAGAGATCTTTTGTTTATAGCTGGTTTTGTGTCTAAAGGTAAGTCATGTCCGCTTTTGGGGGACCAGGTGCGTAAATTCCGGATACACCACGACTAAACGTTGAAAGGGCTAATTTCCAATGTTGCACATACAGTCATCAAGGGAGTAGAAAAAACGCTCCGTAGGTGTGTGATTATGGTGTATTAGAGGTGCACCATGAACAGGCTTTCGATCTCAGTCGATCCTGATCTCCTATGAGGAGAGCAAGCGACTGGCGGGTGTGAAGACCAAGCGAGAGGCCATCGAGGTGGCATTGCGAGAGTTTGTGCGCACACGTCACCTGCAGGAGCTCGCGCAGTTGGCTGGATCAGAACTCGTGGATATGTCTCCTGGAGACCTCAAAAAGTGGCGCGATTCCGATGGGAAGACAGCCTGATGAATAAGGAGTTGGCGCTGCTCGATACATCGGTCTGGATTCACTATCTCTGATCTGTCAGCCAACAGGAATTAAAGACAGTGGTGAAAAGAGCGCTGATCGAAGGACGTGTGCTATCATGCTCGGTGGTAAGAACGGAGCTTCTCATTGCTTCGCGGGATGAGAAAAGCTTTGCTAAGCTATCGGGGCATCTTGGGGCCATACCCGGTATTCCGATCGATGAATCTGTTTGGAAAGGCGCGGCGCGTTTAGGACACACGCTGCGAAAGAAGGGGATTGCCATTCCTTTTCCTGATTTGCTGATCGCTGAGGCTGCTATACAACGAGAAACTGTGCTGTGGCATGCAGACAATCATTTTGAGAAAATCTGCACCATCGTTCCGCTTCATACGAGGAGCTTCTTGCCGTTGAGTAATGGCTAGTGTAGTGTCAACTTTGTATCGTCGTAAACGATGTTCCTGCTTGTCATTTCGAAGGAGT
>JAJOKK010000018.1 GCA_021129875.1 Candidatus Bipolaricaulota bacterium | reverse complement strand
AAAAGGGGTAGCCCAATTCCATTCGAGAAAGTGCGTCCAACAAAGGTTTCGGCAGTAGCCGCTGCGCAGATCGTCGAGGCGATCACGGACGGGAGCTTCCCTGTAGGGAGCAAGCTCCCCTCCGAATTTGATCTCGCCGAACAGATGGGGGTCAGCCGTCCCTCGATTCGGGAGGCACTCTCCGCCCTGCAAGCGGTAGGCCTGATCGAGTCGAAAGCCGGGAGTGGAAACTACGTCAAAAACGGAACTTCCCCGATCACTTCGATCGGACAGGAGGCCGTTTTTATCCTGGAAAGCGAGACAGGATGCCTTGAGATCATGGAGGCGCGCGAGGTGTTGGAGCCGCCGATCGCCGCGTTCGTCGCCAAAAAAGGGACGAATGAGCATCTTGCAGAACTCGAACAGATCCTGCACGAGATGCGTGCCCAGGCGAAGAGCGATAACTTCATCTCCTACTTCACGGCCGATAAGGCATTCCACCGCGCCCTCGCAGAAGCCGCAGGAAACCGTCTGATCAGCGCGGCCGTGCTTCCGCTGATCAACACCATGGATCAGAAACTCTACCGCGAATTCACCCACCACTACTACCTGAGGAACGTCTCCGATCTGGAGCATGTGGTCGACCTGCACTGTGAGATCCTGGACGCGATAGTAAAGCGAGACCCGAAGGTGGCATTCGAGCGGATGTCCGAGCACTGGCGAAGGATGCGGGAGATATGGGAAGCATGAGCCTCTATCGGTACTTTGGCACGCTGCGAACCCATATCAATCACGCAGTAAGCTCTCCAGGATCGGCCCTTGATTTAGCAACTAAAGTAGCACAGAATTCTCACTCCATCCCTTATTCAAGCTCAGTCCAGAGGAAATTTCTTAAAAAGGGGGGTGATAGATGAAGCACTTTGGCAATCCGTACAAGTATCCCTACTTGAAAGGGCAGCTCCATCTCATCAGAGGAGGTTCGTAGATGTCTCGTTTCTCAAGATTGTTACTGGTGACACTGATGATAGTTGGCTTGGCGGGCGCCATACTTCCTGGCTTTGGTCAACAGGTTACAGTCGCCGCTATTTTCATAGGGCCGATCGGTGATTACGGTTGGAGCTATGTAGCACACCGTGATCTGACATATCTGGCGGAAAAACACGACTGGCTAGATTATCTCCATGCAGAGGCGGTCCCATTCCCTGAAGCAGAAGGCGTGATCAGAGACTCCATCGATAAGGGAGCTACGATCATCTTCGCCCATAGCTTTGGCTACAAAGGGACGCTTTTCATGCTTGCCGAGGAGTTCCCTCATGTGAAATTCCACTATCCCGGCGGCTTTGAGACGATGGCTAATGTTGCTACTTATTACTGGAATGAGCACGAGGTGCGCTTCGTAACCGGAGTTCTCTCCGGCATGATGACGCAGACCAACGTGCTCGGGTTCGTCGGCGCCCACCCTATTCTGAGGTTGGCATGGGGGATCAATGCCTATATTCTCGGGGTACAGCAGGTCAATCCTGATGCTGAAGTGCGTGTA
>JAJOKK010000024.1 GCA_021129875.1 Candidatus Bipolaricaulota bacterium | reverse complement strand
CGGGTTTTCCTTCTCATATTCTTGCCGTGGCGTAGTGGAACATCCGTTTTAAGAGAACAGCTGGGGTCCCACTAATTTGCCGAATGGTGATCGGGCAGCTCCGGGGTATCAGGCTCGACGCGTACAATCACATTCACCGGGTTGAGAGAGGCCGCCTTCACCGCCTCCTCGACCTGCATTGAGATGCGGTGCCCCTGCAGGAGCGACAGATCCGGGTTGACAAGGACATGCAGGTCGACGAACGTTTCCCGGCCTACGCTGCGGGTGCGAAGTTCGTGCCAGCTGCGTACCTGCGGTACCTGTTCGACTGCTCGCCTGATTTTAGCTAGTTCCTCCCGTGAGAGTGAGCCCTCAGCCAATTCGTGGAAGACGTCACGCGCGATCCTCCCTCCGACAGCAATGACCATCAGACCGACAAGGACCCCAGCGACCTGATCGGCGTGCCCCCACCCGACAAGTCCGCCGACTCCCCCAAGGAAGACAGCGAACGAAGAGAGGGCATCTGTACGTTGATGCCATGCGTTAGCGTGCAGGGCCGGGCTCCTCAGATGGCGGGCAACGCTGATTATGCGCCTGTAAACCCATTCTTTGGCAAAAATAGACAGACCGGCCACAATCAGCACAAAGGGGCCTGGAAAGTGGTATACCCGCGCATGTAGAGCATCGACTGCTTCCCAAGAGATGTACAGACCGGTGAGGATGAGTGCTACCGCGACCAGTCCGCAAAGGAACGTCTCGTAGCGGCCGTGTCCGTAGGAATGCCTTAAATCGGCCGGCCGTACCGCTAGTCGAATCCCTCCTAGAATAGCGAGGTCGGTCGCCACATCCGATGCCGAATGGATTCCATCGGCGAGCAGAGCGACCGATCCGATGAGCAGACCGGCGCTCAACTTGACGATAACAAGTACAACGTTAACAGCGATCCCTAGGAGGGTTACGCGAATACCGGGATCAAGGGTTCTCTTGGTCGTACGCTGCACGTTCACCTGAATTGTTCTCTCGATGTTGTTTTCCCGGTGGGGAATAAGAAAAAAGAAAAACCAGGCAACGACCTACTCTCCCAGCCCCTCGCGAGACTAGTACCATCGGCGCTGGAGGGCTTAACTGCCGTGTTCGGCATGGGAACGGGTGTGGCCCCTCCGCCATATGTCACCTGGAATCTCTATAATCTCTTTTTTGACAAATGAACAGAGTGTGTATCATACAAGCATTCGGCCAATTAGTACCACTCGGCTGAACGCATTGCTGCGCTTACACCTGTGGCCTATCAACCTCCTAGTCTCGGAGGGGCCTAATATGGAGACCTTGTCTTGAGGACGGCTTCGTGCTTAGATGCCTTCAGCGCTTATCCAGACTAAACTTAGCTACCCAGCGATGCCCCTGGCGGGACAACTGGTGCACCATTGGTTTAGCTATCTCGGTCCTCTCGTACTAGAGATAGTTCCTCTCAAGTCTCCCACGCCCACGGTGGATAGAGACCGACCTGTCTCACGACGGTCTGAACCCAGCTCGCGTACCCTTTTAACCGGC
>JAJOKK010000170.1 GCA_021129875.1 Candidatus Bipolaricaulota bacterium | reverse complement strand
GGGCCTGACGGCGCATATCCTCGCTCCCCATGTAGATCACGCACTCCATTCCCAACAGGGCGGCAACGGTAGCGGTGGCCACCCCGTGCTGCCCGGCCCCGGTCTCGGCGACGAGACGGCCCTTACCCATCCGTCGGGCGAGCAGACCCTGCCCTAAAGTATTATTGATCTTGTGTGCCCCGGTGTGGGCCAGATCCTCCCGTTTGAGATAGATCCTTGCCCCGTTGCAATAGGCGGTGAGGCGGCGGGCGAAGTAGAGCGGTGTAGGCCGGCCTGCGTAGTCGTGCAGCAGCCCCTCCAGTTCGCATGTAAACGCCGGGTCCGCCCGCGCCTCCTCGTAGGCCCGCACCAGTTCGTCCAGAGCGGGGATCAACGTCTCCGGCACAAACCTCCCGCCATAAGGGCCGAAGTAGCCACGCTCGTCGGGAAGAGCCTTGTGGGAAGTGCAAAATGAAGATTGCAAAGTGCAAAGTGTAAAATGGAACATCACCTTTCCCTCCTTTCGTAGTGATTGCTGACTGTGCGATAATCTGGGTCAAGTATTTTCATTTTATATTTTTCATTCTGCATTGGCCCCAGCGCCGCCTTGTGGGAAGTGCAAAATGAAGATTGCAAAGTGCAAAGTGCAAAGTGCAAAGTGCAAAATGGAACATCACCTTTTCCCTCCTTTCGCAGTAATTACTGACTGTGTGAGAATCTTGGTCAATTCTTTTCATTTTTCATTCTGCATTTTTCATTTTGCATTGGCCGCAATAAGGAACCGTCGCAGCTTACCCGCGTCCTTACGCCCTGCTGCCGCCTCCACACCGCTCGCCACGTCCACGCCCCAGGGGCGCACCGTGCAGACCGCTTCGGCCACGTTCTCCGGGGTCAGCCCACCGGCGAGAATGATCGGTCCGTATCTTTTTGCGGCCACAGCCAGCTTCCAGTCAAAGCGCTGCCCGGTGCCGCCCGGCTGACCGGGAAGATAGGCATCCAAGAGGTACGCTGTCGCCTGATAGCGTTCGATCTCGGCCAGGGATGTGCGATCGCGGATGCGGAACGCCTTGATCACTTTGAACCCCTGGTCAAGCAGAGAGGTCGCTACGGTGGGCGGTTCTTGCCCGTGGAGCTGAACGTAATCCAGGGCGCAGTCGGCGGCAATCCGGCGCACAGTCTCCGGCTCCTCGTCGACGAATAGACCGACAAACGATACAGTGAAGGGCGTGCGGTGTACCGCTTCGCGGTGTACCGCTTCGCGATGTATCGCTTCGCGATGTATTGCTTCACGATGTATCGTATCGATGATTTGCCTCACCCGTTCCGGCTTTACGTAGCGGGGGCTTTTGTGGTAGAAGACGAACCCCAGCAGATCGGCCCCAGCGGCAACAGCGATCAGTGCGTCCTTCGGACTGGTGATCCCGCAGATCTTAACCCGCGTCACAAGCGCCCTCCCGTCACGAATTCGTGTACCTTCACTCCTGCGTCGGCGGCCGTGATCAGCGCTTCACCGACGAGCACGGCATCGGCGCCCATTCCGGCCAGGCTGCGCAGATCAGCGACGGTCCGCACCCCGCTTTCACTGACAGCGACGACTCCCTCAGGGAGCAGCGGACGCAGACGCCCGAAGGAGGCAAGGTCAACACTAAAATCGCGT
>JAJOKK010000013.1:1245-1642 GCA_021129875.1 Candidatus Bipolaricaulota bacterium | reverse complement strand
GCCGACGCGAGGCCGGTACTAGAACGGGCGAGCGCGCGGGAGACCGCGGCGCGGGTGGCGGTCGGCGCATTGGCAAAACTCCTCCTCGCTGCGTTCGGCATCGCAATTGGGAGCTATGTCACCGAGATCGGGGGGGTCGGCGCAGCAGTCCCCGACCTGCGTGCGGAGGAACTGTGGGTGCTGGCCGAAAGAAGCGACCTCCGCTGTCCTGATGAGAAGGCAACAGAGAAGATGCGGGCGGTGATCGATGCGGCACGTAAGGAGGGTGACTCCCTCGGCGGTCTGTTCGTCGTCAGCGCCACCGGTCTGCCGGTCGGTCTGGGGAGCTACGCACACGGGGATAGGCGGCTCGACGCGCTCCTTGCTGCAGCGATGATCTCCATCCCCGCTGTCAAAG
>JAJOKK010000013.1:0-1235 GCA_021129875.1 Candidatus Bipolaricaulota bacterium | reverse complement strand
AAAGGGGTGGAGATCGGGGCAGCATTTGACAATGCCCGTCGTTGCGGGACGCAGGTCCACGATGAGCTGTACCCCGACGGCGCAGGAGGGGTGAAGCGACTGACGAACCGGGCCGGCGGGATCGAAGGCGGGATGAGCAACGGGGCGCCGCTGGTCGTGCGTGCAGCGATGAAGCCGATCCCAACGACTGTTACCCCCCTCCGCTCGGTCGATCTCGCTACTGGCGAGGCGGCAACGACCGACTACCAGCGTTCCGATATCTGCGCCGTGCCCGCCGCCGCAGTCGTCGGCGAGGCGATGGTCGCCTGGGTCCTTGCTGGCGCGCTCGTGGAGAGACTCGGCAACGACAGCCTGGCGGAGATGAAAAGATGAGAAAGATCGTACTCACCGGGTTTATGGGCACGGGGAAGACCGCGGTCGGTCAAGAGGTCGCCAGGCGGCTTTCGCGCCGCTTTATCGATCTGGACGCGCAGATCGAGGCGCAGGCCGGCAAGTCTATCTCGCGTATCTTTACCGAGGACGGAGAGGGGGCGTTCCGGCGGATGGAGGCCTCGCTCTGCGCTGAGCTGAGCGCTGAGCTGAGCTCCGAGCTGAGCGCTCAGCAAAAATTGGTGATCGCCACCGGCGGCGGCGCGCTCGTCGACCCGGCCCAACGAGCGCTGATGATGAACGAGAGCATCGTCGTCTGCCTGGCCTGTGGTACGGATGAGATCCTGCGCCGGGTGAGCAGCGGCGACGCTAAGAATCGACCGCTCCTCAATGCCGGCGACCCTCGTCTTACGATCGAGCGGCTGCTCTCTCTCCGTGCTGAGGCGTACAGCGCCATCCCTTGGCAGATCGACACCACCAGGCTATCCATCGATGAAGTCGCCGCGCAGGTGATAGAGATCGCCGCTGTCATCACCCTCCCCGTTCGCTACCCCGGCGGTGCATATGAGGTCCACATCAACGACGGCCTGCTCGAGCAGATCGGCAGCGGGCTGCGGGCAATAGGTGTCCCAGAAGGCGGCCGCGTTGCGCTCGTCTCTAACCCGGTCGTTGCGCCGCTCTACGCTGGAGCGGTTAACGAGTCCCTGCGTCTCGCGGGATTGCAGCCCTTTGCCTGCTTGATTCCCGACGGGGAGCAGCACAAGAACCTTGCCACTGTCGAAGCCCTCTACGAGCGGTTTCTCAGTGGCGGGCTCGATCGTAGCGGCACGGTCCTCTCGCTCGGCGGCGGGGTGACCGGTGATCTG
>JAJOKK010000022.1:1613-1698 GCA_021129875.1 Candidatus Bipolaricaulota bacterium | reverse complement strand
CAATGCAGAATGGAAAATGCAAAGTATAAAATGCAAAATGAAAAGAACTACAGGCAGGGCGGTCCTCTCTGAAGTTGAGAGGTTG
>JAJOKK010000022.1:0-1603 GCA_021129875.1 Candidatus Bipolaricaulota bacterium | reverse complement strand
ATGCAAAATGAAAAGAACTACAGGCAGGGCGGTCCTCTCTGAAGTTGAGAGGTTGGGAGGTTGAGCAAGGCAGGACGGCCTAATGAACCCGATAGATGGATCAATACTTGATAGAATGAGTTCTCGACTCAGAGAGAACGGCGCACACAAATTTCAATGCAGAATGGAAAACGCAAAGTGTAAAATGCAAAATGAAAAGAACTACAGGCAGGGCGGTCCTCTCTGAAGTTGAGAGGTTGCGAAGTTGAGTAGTTGAGCAAGGCAGGACGAACCCAATGAACCCGATAGATGGATCAATGCTTGATGGAATGCGTTCTCGATTCAGAGAGAACGGTGCACACCTGTCTGCCTTACTCACTCGCCAGGCAGGCAAGGTACGCCGCTACAGGAAGATAGATGTAGCATCGGGTCCTGTGCCCGACGGTTTGGTGGTTATTCCCGACATAGTGCATATAGACCGCACAACGAGCAAGCCAATTTGCCTACGCCAACTCGCCTACGGCGAATCTTCGCTTTCCTCCCCCCCAATAAGCAGTGGGGTATCCAGCGGAGGATTCTTATGAAGAGACTCGCCTGCGTAATCATGCACCCCTCCTTAGGAGAGAGCCCAGGCGAGCAGCTCGTGCAGCAGGGGAGGGAGGCCTCTACCATTGACCTCGTCCGGACGCTCGGCAAGGCCGGAATCGAGAGGATCGTCCTCCTCACGCCAAGCTCCCCGTTCGCCGACCGGCTTGCCTTCTGTGGCGTCACCCTTAACGCAACCACGGATGAACCCCGGTTCCACTTCGGAAGGGCACTCAAACATGTCATCGCCGAACAATCGCTCGACGGGCTCATCTACTTCGGGAGCGGAACCGGCGGGCTTCTCACGGCAGAGCAGATGAAGACCCTTGTTCAGTTCGCCTCCCGCGCAGGACCCGGGGCGCTGTTCAATAACTTCTATTCGTGCGACTTCTGCGCAATCGCCGGGGCGAAGGGCCTGCTTGCGATCGACCTTCCAGAGATCGACAATCGATTAGGATTTTGCCTCGCCGACAGCGGGATCCCCTCCTTCTCCCTCCCTCGTGAGGCAGCGACGCAGTTCGATATCGACACCCCGACCGACCTCTCCCTCCTCGCGGCAGCAAGGCGTGGCGGTGTGGCGATGCGGGCGTTCCTCGCTGCGAAGCTTCGCCCTTATCCGCCTCTTGGCGAGTTGCTCGATCTGCTGACGGACAGATCTGCGCACCTCACCCTGATCGGTCGGGTGAACCCGATCACCTGGGCGCACCTTGAGGGGCGGATCGCCTGCCGTACGAGCGTCTACAGCGAAGGGCGGGGGATGCGCGCCTATCCCGCGGAGAAGTCTCTCTGCCGGGAACCGCTTCTCGCTGCGACGATCACTGAAACAAAGAGCGGTCCGTTCTTCGAGCGGCTCATTCGAGCGACCGACGCCGTGGTCATCGACACCCGCCCTCTCCTCTCCGTCGCCGGTCCGCTCCCGCAAGCGGCCGACCGGTTCAGGTCCGACCTTTTGCAGCCGGATCTGATCACAGATCCGCTGTGGGCGGGGTTCACCCGCGCGGCGACCGACGTGCAGATCCCGATTATCCTCGGAGGGCAC
>JAJOKK010000073.1 GCA_021129875.1 Candidatus Bipolaricaulota bacterium | reverse complement strand
CCCGGTTGCGAAGCAAGGCCGGAGGCCACCCTCCTAGTTTCAAGCATTTTACCGCTCGGGGGGTGTAGTAAGTTCCCAATCGGCTACTACACCCCCCGAGACGGTGAAAGCTTCTGTTCTGCAAGGAGAAGAGGGTTATGCAACAGCCTGCCATATGCTCTCTTTTTGGTATCAGCCGGTTGGGCTGCCAATTTCCCGGACGAGATTGACGTATAGGGGAAGAGGTCAACCTTTCATCCAGAAGTAGCCCGGCGGTACTCCACAGGATATTCCAAGGGCTCGCAGTACTGCGCGAGCAGGGTCTTCAGTTCCCCATCTTGATCGGTTAGCAACCATTCGCTATGATGGTGTCAGCGTCGATGGGAAGGTGATCTTGTGAGTGTGCTTGCCACTTTGGCCGAAGGCTGGTGTGATCGAATGATAAATAGTGGTTGATCACCTAGGAAGTCTTATCTGGTTCCCTGTAGCCTGAAACCGATAACATTATGGAGTTTAACGGGGCAAGGTGGCCTGGCTCATGGTAGTTTGATGCAGGGAGAATAGGAGCCGGTAGTGCGCGATAACTGTACTAACGGCTATGCCCACTGCGACTCTTTCAACCTCAAAAAGGACCAAATCATAAAGACGATGATCGGTAATTCGCTGGGAAGAGAGATCGGATGGAATGAGATCGTTGCCGCACGCGAACGGATCGCCCGGTTCGCCCGCATTACACCGGTTATGACCTGTCCCGCGCTCGACCGCCTCTCAGGGAGCACCGCCTTCTTTAAGTGTGAGAACCTGCAGAGGACAGGATCGTTTAAGTTCCGCGGGGCGGTGAACTCTCTCGCCTCTCTCTCTCCTGCTGAACAGAAGCGCGGCGTTGTCACCCACTCGAGCGGCAACCACGGGCAAGCCCTAGCTCTCGCCGCTGGCCTCCACGGGGTGCACGCGACCGTGGTGATGCCGGAGAACGCTCCAGCAGTGAAGCATATGGCTGTGGCGGAGTACGGGGCGCGCGTCGTCTTCTGCCAGCCGACGCAGCGTGCGCGAGAGGAGACGGCCGCTCGGATAATCGCAGAGACCGGCGCCGTCTTCATCGACTCACATGACGAGCCAGCTGTAATCGCCGGCCAGGGGACCGCAGTGGTAGAGTTGATTGAGGCGATGAAATCAGCGATGAGCTCACCAGACTTTGTCCTCGTCCCTGTCGGTGGGGGAGGTCTCCTCGCCGGGACGGCGATCGCCCTCGCTCACCTCCTGCCGGAGGCAAAGGTCATCGGGTGTGAGCCGGCCGGGGCGGACGATGCCTATCGCTCCTTCAGGAGTGGTAAACTGAGTACTGATCGCCCCCCGTACACGGTCGCCGACGGGCTGCGAGCACCGCTGGGAGAACGTACTTTCGCGATTGCCATGGAGTACGTCCATGACATTATCCGTGTCTCCGAAGAGGAGATCCTAGAGGCGATGCAGTTCATCTGGGAGCGGATGAAGATTGTGATCGAGCCGTCGAGCGCGGTCGCTGTTGCTCCGCTTATCACCGGCTCCCTTGAGGCGCCCGGAGAGCAGATCGGGGTGATCCTCTCCGGTGGGAACATCGATCTTGACCGGTTCTTTCAATCTTTCCCCCGGCACGAGCACCCGAAATAGAAGGCTCGTAGATTGTACGTATTCAGTAAACCCATCCCATATTTCAGCCACAGCATGGAGCCTGTTGCG
>JAJOKK010000198.1 GCA_021129875.1 Candidatus Bipolaricaulota bacterium | reverse complement strand
GACCATGTACGGCCAGATGACCGCCGGTTCGTGGATCTACATCGGGACACAGGGGATCCTGCAGGGGACCTACGAGACACTCGCCGAGTGCGCCAGGCAACACTTCAGCGGAACGTTGAAAGGGCGGCTCACCGTCACCGCCGGGCTGGGAGAGATGGGCGGGGCACAGCCGCTAGCGGTGACAATGAACGACGGGGTAGGGATCGTCATCGAAGTGAACCGTGAGAAGATAGACCGGCGACTGCGACTGAACCAGCTCGATACCTCGACCGATTCCCTGGACGAAGCTCTCCATCTGGCCACCGCCGCCAAAGAGAAAGGCGAACCGCTCTCAATCGGCCTGCTCGGGAACGCAGCCGACATCCTCCCTGAGATGCTCATCCGCGGAGTCGTCCCCGACATCGTCACCGACCAAACCGCGGCCCACGACGAACTGCACGGCTACGTTCCCGGGGGGATGAGCTACGATGCCGCTCTTACCCTACGAGAGGAGGACCCGGCCCGCTACATCGAGGAATCGTTTCGCTCGATCGTCAGGCACGTCGAAGCGATGAACAGCTTTCTCGACCGGGGCGCGGTCGTCTTCGACTACGGGAACAACCTGCGAGGCCAGGCGCAGACCGGCGGACTGAGCAAAGCCTTCCGCTTCCCCGGTTTCGTCCCCGCATACATCCGTCCGATGTTCTGCGAAGGGAAGGGGCCGTTCCGCTGGGTCGCCCTCTCTGGGGACCCGCAGGACATCTATCGGACCGATGAAGCGATCCTCGACCTCTTCCCCAACGATGAGTCGCTCCACCGGTGGATCAACAAAGCGCAGAAACAGGTGGCTTTCCAAGGGCTCCCCTCGCGGATTTGCTGGCTCGGCTACGGGGAGAGGGCCAAAGCCGGGCTTGCGTTCAACGCGTTGGTTCGCGAAGGCAAGGTCTCAGCCCCGATCGTGATCGGACGCGACCACCTCGACAGTGGCTCAGTCGCCTCCCCGTACCGGGAGACCGAAGGGATGAAGGACGGCTCAGACGCAATCGCTGATTGGCCGATATTGAACGCTCTTCTGAATGCTGTATCCGGCGCAACCTGGGTATCTCTCCACCACGGAGGCGGGGTGGGGATCGGGAAGAGCATCCACGCCGGGATGGTGGTCGTCGCCGATGGGACAAAGGAGGCCGACCAGCGTTTGGAACGGGTGCTCACCTGCGATCCGGGGACAGGGGTCATGAGGCACGCCGACGCTGGATACGACAAAGCGATCCTCGTCGCCCGCCAACGCGGGGTGAAGATCCCAAAACTTGAGGGGTCAGAGAATTGAGTGATCTGGAGAACGGGTGACTGAGATGCCGAATCATTCAATCGCTCAATCAATCCTTTCCAACGCGACCAACGATGCGCAGATCTGGGAGGAGGTGCCCTGAGGTCACCCCTCCCAGCAGAACGGTACGTACCGGCCAGATATACCGCTCCTCGAGCAGTGGCCGAACCGATCAGGTTCGGGAGAAAGCAATTGTGAAATCATGCAGGAACACCAATCCCCGTTCTCTAAACCAATCAAGGTTCATCCCAAATCGCACCGGCTGTTTCGTCCCCGATTACCAGCGGTTCAACTTGATCCAGACTCGATGCGTTTCTTTTGGGGTAAAACCCGCTTTGATCATGATCCGTTGGAACTTCCGGGGGGTCTTCCATTTCTTCAGCTGCACCGACCTTAGCCGGCTTCCATACGTAAT
>JAJOKK010000089.1 GCA_021129875.1 Candidatus Bipolaricaulota bacterium | reverse complement strand
AAGTGGTGAAAGATCCTGCGCCGGCGCCGGATCGAGGATGACCAACGGCCCCTCCTTAGGCAGGCGCTTAAGCAGATAGGCGAGCGTCTCGATCGGGGTCTCGAATTGGAGAAGGAGGACCTTAGCCGTTGCGATTTCGGGAAGGACGCGATCGATGTAGTCCGCATCGACCAGGCCGTTCGCCCCTGGGGTACAGGCGATCATGTTCTCGCCGTTGCCCGCCACCAGGATAGAGGCGCTCCCGGAAGGGATTCTTGTTTCGCACTGCACCGCTTGCACATCGACCCTGTCTCTCCGTAGGCTTTGAAGGAGCTCCTCGCCAAAGGGATCATCGCCCACCTTCCCGAAGAACGCGACCTTCACCCCCATCCGTGCAGCAGCGACCGCCTGGTTGCCCCCTTTTCCGCCTGGGTAGCGGGCAAAGGACTTCCCAATCACCGTTTCCCCAGCCCGGGGAAGTTGCGCCACCTCAGTGACTAAATCCATGTTGATGCTGCCCAGTACGGCGATCATGCTCCCCCTCTTATCCACCCGCTTTGCCGGGCCACATAGGTCTTTGCAGCTCAGAAAAGCCCGGTCGAGACAGTATTCACGTCTCTTTTGTTCTAGTTTTATATAAAATTAGAATAAGCCCATTATGTCTTATTTGGAGGCCACCGCTTATAGGTTAACCCCGTCGCTTAGTGAGCCGATTCTGCGATCTCCAGCTCTTTCATAAGAATCCTCCGCTGGATATCCCCAGTTTGCTGGGGTGGTATCTGCTCCCCGTACATCAGTCTGAAGATCGTCATGGATCGAGTCTGCCCAACACCTGCTCACAGCATCCTGTCCTATCATTGCAGTGATATCCATCGTTTCGCCAAAATTACCGTTACCTGCTACAAGAAAAACACTTTAAAGTTACTGCGTTGGGGCAAGCATGTATCCATCTTTGTTGACCTGTGTGCGGTGTATTGGGTATTCAGTCATTACCAACCTCCTGCGGTCTATCTTCTCTGGAACCTGCCGAACAGTGGTCTTTTGGATCGATCTACTCATATAGATTGATCAATGAGAATAAAAGATCTAATAAGGCTTCTTTATTGAGCGTCCTCCCAATTTTCACATTCGGCTTTTCGCCACTGGATCGCCAAATATCTACCACTGTCTGCCCATAGGTGTGTTCACCCCTCAATTCTATCCATGCTCTGTATTCCTCACAGCGCATGACTTTGGAGTCAATAACATACGCGGCTGCGCAAGGATCATGAAGCATGGTGCCATTCCAACCGTAGAGGCTCCTTTCCCTCTCTATAACATAACTAAGACATTGACGGACCATTGAGGATACGGCACCTGAAGAAGGTAGCTTATCATACTCTGCAGGGGTAAGCATAGCCTGATGGGTGAGATCCAAAGGGATCATTACTAGCGGCACCTCCGAGCTAAGGACTATTGCCGCAGCTTCTGGATCGGCATAGATGTTGAACTCAGCTGTGGGTGTGATATTTCCAAAAGCAAGGCCACCGCCCATAAATACTATGGATTCTATTTTTCCCTTCAAATCCGGGCGGAGCAATAGAAAAGCGGCTACATTAGTGAGCGGCCCTGTAGCGAGGATAATGATCTTGCTCGTTGCAGATGCAAGGGTCTCGGTCATAAATTCAAGCGCATTCTTCTGGCTTAATACCGGGGTTTTCGGCAGCGACACTTCACCAAGCCCGCTCTTTCCATGGAAGTAATGCGCGACTACCTGCTCTCTGACCAGCGGCCTGCTCATACCTTTACAGATAGGCACGTCT
>JAJOKK010000172.1 GCA_021129875.1 Candidatus Bipolaricaulota bacterium | reverse complement strand
TGTAGTAAGTCCCCAATCGGCTACTACACCCCCCGAGACGGTGAAAGCTTCTATTCTGCAAGGAGAAGAGGGTTATGCAACAGCCTGATCTCAGGCAGGTGATATCCGAAAAGAGATTTGCTGCATCCCTTAGAGGCTCAAATACGGCTGACCCCGCGGATTGAGGCTCATCTGGCATCCCCGGTCTGCGCTGCGCTTGCAACAGGCGGGTCTCTTGCGATAAAAGTTTCTGTTTCATATGAAAAAAGTGGTTTGCACCACAGCCCTGTATGCGAAAACTATAGGCAAAAGCCCGCCACAATTTCAAGGTCCCCGTATAAGATGATCGATGTATCCGTCGACTACCTTGCAAGCTCGCTCCATCTCTTCCGGCGAAAAACGGATCACCCCTGCCCGGGCCAGCGGGCGGGAGGAGACGGCGTGTAGTGCGAGAGCAAGGCCACGCGTAATCGGGGCGCCTCTACTGCGACTGCAAGTGGAACAGAGAACCCCCCCTGCTGCCGGAACAAAGAAAAAGCCCCCTGATTGGGTTCCGCACCGGGTGCACCCATCAAGCCGGGGCCGGTGCCCGAGCATGGCGAGGAGCTTCAGCGCGGTCGCAAGGTGAAGCTGCTCGGTCGGTATCTGCCCTTCTTCCAGCAGGTCGAGGAAGAGGGAGAAGAGGATATAAACCCTCTCTTCCCGGTGGTGCAACGGGAGGAGTCGATCGAGAAGCCGCCCTGTATTGAGGGCCGCGGTGACCGCCGTAAGATCCCTCTTCATCCGGGGAAACCCGGCGAGCAGAGACCCCTTACTCACTAGGTCGAGCTGCGGTTTCTCGTAAAAGACGACCTCGACCTGGTTCAACAGGTCGAAGACCCCGCCCAAGCGCGAGCCTAAGCGCCGCGCTTGTTTAGCGATCACTCTCCGCTTTCCCCATCGGTCGGTGAACCAGGTAACGATTAGGTCAGATTCAGCAAAATCCCGGGTCCGCAGGATGAACCCGGTCCCACATACCAACCCCACCTACTCGGGCACTCCTGCGAGGATAGCCAGGCTGCGGCTCGCTCCGAGGCGGGTCGCCCCAGCCTCGATCAGCGCAATCGCGGTCTTGTAGTCGTGGATCCCTCCGGACGCCTTCACCCCCATCGTCTCGCCCACGGCAAGGCGGAGGAGGGCAATATCCTCCACCGTAGCCCCTCCGGGGGCAAACCCTGTCGATGTCTTGACGAAATCGGCCCCACCCGCCTTGGCCAGGATCGCCCCTGCGCGCTTCTCCTCGTCGTTTAGGAGAGAGGTCTCCAGGATCACCTTGATCAGGATCGCTTGTGGTGATTTTTCCGCTGCGATGCAGACCGCTCGGATCTCTTCCAGGATCGTTGTGTAGTCGCCCTCCTTCAGTGCGGCGATGTTTATCACCATGTCCAGCTCCGCCGCGCCGACAGCGATCGCCTTCTGCGCCTCAAACGCCTTCACCTCCCCTGTTGAGGTCCCGTGCGGGAAGCCGATCACCACGCAGACCTTAACATCGCTCTCTCTCAGAAGGTCGCGGGCCGATGCAGCGTGACACGGGCTCACACAGACCGAGGCAAAGGCGTGTTTCTGCGCCTCCCGGCAGAGCTTTATCACCCCTGATCTCGTCGCTGTGGGGCCGAGCAAGGTATGGTCGATCATCTTGGCAAGTTCTCTCTTTTGCATCGCTCCTCCATTTGAACGCAGATTATCCGTCTTTATGCCTTGAGGTTCGAGGTTCGAGGTTCGAGGTTCGAGGTTCAAGGTTCGAGGTTCGAGGTTCAAGGTTCGATGCATCTTGCTGCTGTCGGGCTCGATCTTTAAT
>JAJOKK010000106.1 GCA_021129875.1 Candidatus Bipolaricaulota bacterium | reverse complement strand
CCCGTGATTACGTCACTCAACCTCGTGACATGTCGTGTTCACTGTCGAACGCCTGTTTTGCATGGGGTATATTAAAGAAAGCAGCGGAACAAATGAAAGATGATCAAATAAAAGCGCTAATAGCAGGGCATGGCGATCTTGTTAGCATGGCAGAAGAATACTATAGAGATGTAGGGAAACCAGTGGCATTGCTGAGAGGCGAAGCGAGTCTTAAGGTGACTGAGGCTCTGGCTGAAAAGCAAGGTGTACAGGTTAAGACCATGATTGAAAGGGGGAGAGCGGTTGAAACGATAGTCAAAATTGCAGATGAAGAGAATGTGGACGTGATTGTAATTGGGGCAAGAGGTTTGACGGGTTTGGATAGAATACTGCTTGGAAGTGTGGCCGAGAAGGTCAGTGCGTTGGCCCCGTGCGCGGTATTAATAGTTCGATAGCACAGGGCTGTTTAAAAATCAGCTTCAAAGGCTCCACAATTTCGGAACAAAAGTGAAGCTGAGGGCGATGATTTGAATTGGAGGTGAAGATTGTCGAGAGCGGCTGCAGTGAATCTGTCCTTGATCCTGAGGAAAAATCCAACAGCCTGTAGCACATAAAGAAGGAGGTAAAATTTAAATGACGAAAAAGTCTCAGAACAGTTATCAACAGCTTCATAAGCCGGCAAGTAAGTTTATAACAAGGGATGCATATTTAGAAAACGAGCTTCAAATAATGGCACCCAAACGCTGGCGTCTCAATCTTCCAAAGAGAGATTTTAATTTTGAAATTGAGGATTTTGTTCCTGCAATTGCAGGAACCATTGGAAAGGTTGTGATGACCACCGCCATTGTGGCGACCTTTGCTACTGGATTTATTGAAGCCGGGTTTGACCTTGCACCGGGATTTGTTGCGGAGAATGTGCGGTTTGAAATGCTGATCGCCGCGCTACTTTTTGTAATCCCTATAAGTGGATTTGTAAATCCCAAGGTAAATCTAGCCGGATGTCATGGCCTGATGATCCCTCTTATCGGGCTGATCGTTCTTGCAGGGGGGCATCCTCTCGCTCTCGGGGTTATGGTCGGTTTCTTTGGCTTGCTTCTAGGTTTGGCAAAAGGTGGATCTAGACTGGTCGATCTAACTTCAACCGGCGTGCGTGCCGGATTGCTTATAATCTTGGGAGTGAAGGGGCTTTTAGGACAGATGAATCTCCTAAGAGGGTGGCCGCCGGTCTTGAAATGGAGCTGGTCTTTCTCGTGGTTATATTCGTCACTATCCTCGTCTACTCATATCTGGCAAGGATTGGAAAGCGATGGATGGCCATCCCGCTATGTTCAGCACTCGCATTCGTTGTCGCTCTGATTATGAGAGCACCATTGCACTTCGTCACCTCACCCGGCATTCCAAGTTTGAACCCTTTGTACTGGTGGGGCGCTGATACCGGATGGATGCTTGGCCTACCGAACTTGGGGCATTTCATTGCCGTCATACCTTTTGCCATACTGGCAATTGCTATGTGGCCGCCTGATTTTTTGGGACACAGAGTGTTTCAGGAAATGAACTATCCGCCGCGCACAGAAAGGGTTCTGATGGATGTCGACGACACCATGACAGTCTGCTCGATAAGACAGACGATCGGAAGTTTACTTGGTGGTGGCAATCTCACCTCATCGTGGGGGACGTACATGATCCCCGCAGGCATTGCTAAGAGACCGATTCCCGCAGGAGCGATTTTGACCGGAATCGGCTGTATTGTGGTAGTTCTCATCGGTTATCCGATGGATATAGTCAAGTGGGCGCCCGTGCTCAGAGTCGCGTTGATCGTCGGCGTGTTCCTTCCGTTGCTCGAGGCTGGAATGAGGATGATAAGAACGAGGGAAGAGGCGG
>JAJOKK010000034.1 GCA_021129875.1 Candidatus Bipolaricaulota bacterium | reverse complement strand
TGTCCAGGAATGACAAGAACGGATTTTCATGAAAAAATGGGTTTTGATAAGACTATCGTTTACAAAGATAAAGGGTTAATGAAGGCAATGGCTCCCGAAGAAGTGGTTGATATATCATTGCAGTATTTGGCGAAGGATAGAGTTCTTTGTGTGCCTGGCGGGAATAATAAATTTCATACCTTTTTATTCAAGGTATTACCACAAGCAGTGATATTTAAAAAGGCTTCCTCGATGATGCGCAAATGAGCGCAGCAATGCTGTGCGCACAGCATTGCTGTGAAACAGGGGCGGTTGGACGCGGAAGGACTATACCGTCGCATGTGGGATGAACAGCAAAAGGTGGGCGGGTGTTATGGATACCTTAGTGGAACAGATCGAAATGATAGAGGCACGTTTGTCCGATCAGATGTTTCGCCGAATAACAGGCTTGGACTCTGACGCCGACCGGATCGCGGCCCTGAATGCGGAATTGAAAACACTGTATCTGAAATTGGTCAATCTCGTCCAACACGACGAACCGGCAATGGACGCGGTTGCACAGGCGTTAATGTGGCGTCACACGTTGAGCGAATATGAAGAGGTTATGGCCGGCATCAGTCGCTATCTGCGGCATCCAACGCGCAAGGTGGGCGATCAGCCGGTCACCTTCTTCAACTTGCCGACATTCGAGGCGAGCGAAGACTCGCATGCCATGCGCCAGGAAGTCCGCCAGCACCTTATGGACGAGGCCACCCACATCGTCGATTCGATCGACGGGTGTCTGGCCCGTCAGCGCGAGGTCGCCGCCGAATACGGGCGCACGCCTCTCGACTGCTTCTGCCGAGCGGAGGGCCTGGATGAGCCCACGCTACGCTCCCTGATCGAGACGATAGGTGACCAGGCTCGCCCCGCCTTCGAGCGCCTCTTTCCCTCTTATGCGCGGCGCATTCTGGGCGAGGATACTCCGGCCGATTTCACCGACCTGATGGCATTATGTCGCAACCGCGACATGCAGTTGTGCGATCCATTTGTAGGCGGCGTCAATCTGGTAGAGGTGGCCCGTCGCACGATCCAGATGATGGGGTTCGACCCGGAGCGGATCACGATGGATGTGGAGGCCCGACCCGCCAAGTTTCCTTCAGCCCTCGTCATGGCAGTGCGCCCACCGCACGATGTGCGGATCAGCGTGCTTCCCAGCGGCGGTTTCAATATGCTGTGCGCCCTATTGCACGAACTGGGCCACGCTGTGCACTACAGTAGTCTGGAACCCAATCTGCCGCTCTGGAAGCGCCGGCCGGATTTCGGCACAGCGGAGACCTTCTCGAATTGGCTGGAGATGCTGCTTGAGCAGCCTTCTTACCTGCGTGCTGTACTTGGGTTCAATGAGGAACAAGTGGCCGAGGCATTGGGAGTCGCCCGGTTGCGAGGGTTGATCATCATGACGTGGCGCAGCGCGCTGTCGTTGAGCGTGGTCGATTTTTGGAGCGGAGCGGCGCCGGACTTTGCCGCGTTGGAGGAGCGGCTGCGCGAGTATGGACGCAGGTTCACCGGACTGGAGGTGCCGGAGGGCTACGCGCCGCTCGATCACTTTGCACGCAATGCGACGTTCAACGTGGTGGGTTTTCCGGTCGCCTATGCGCGGCTGGGGCACATCTACACGCAATTAGAGGCAGGGGAAGCGGAGTGGTGGTGCCGGCCGGAGGCGATCAACGAGCTGAAGGGCTATATGAAGCGTGGACGCGATGCCGGCTTTCCCACCGAGTGGCTCGACCCGGAGGCGATACTGGCCCGGTATGTTCACCCCAACGTTACCGGGTAATGAAGCACTGGGCGAAAGCGCCGGCGCGGGGGACGGCCATTGAGCCCGGCCAATAATCAGGAAGGAGCTGAGAAGCGATGAATAAC
>JAJOKK010000219.1 GCA_021129875.1 Candidatus Bipolaricaulota bacterium | reverse complement strand
TGAAACTAGGAGGGTGGCCTCCGGCCTTGCTTCGCAACCGGGATTGAAGACGAGCAGTGGAAAGGGTTTACGCAACAGGCTCATGGGTAGATCTAAATCCGGCTGGGACCGTAGGGCTGGGCACATTTGCGTATCTGTTCGGCCGTGCACTTGACAACGGGAAGGGTTTGCCTATAATGGAATTATGATGAAAGCACAGGGGAAGATGCTCAACAGGTCGAAAAACGCCTTCCTCAGCTTTTATTGGTGCTTTGCTAATGGCTTTTCTGCACTCGTCTAGGTTAGTCTAGATAACGAGAGCAGGGGAGCCAAGAGACGACTACAGGGAATACCTGTGGTCGTATTTTTTTTGCATAGGGATTGAGGTTGTGCGCGGTGGCGGAGAGATAATCCGGCAATAGACCGTTCACATGAAAAAAGGAGGGAAGATGAGCTGTCGAGGTATTCGCGGCGCCACGAGCGTGGAGGAGAACACCGCCGCGGCGATCATCGCGGCGACGCGCGAGTTGCTGGAACGGATCGTCGCGCTGAATGAGTTACAGATCGACGATGTGGCCAGTGTTGCCTTCACCGTCACACCGGATCTGGATGCGGTCTATCCGGCACGCGCGGCTCACGAGATGGGATGGGTGAACACAGCGCTCGTCTGTCTGCAGGAGATGGCTGTTGTGGGCGGTCTGCCGCGCTGCATTCGGGTGCTTGCTCTCTGGAACACAGATCAACCGCCCGACCGGATACACCACGTCTACCTGCACCGAGCCGCTATGCTGCGGCCCGACTTGGTAAAGGAGGGGACGATATGAACAGGGTGGCGTTTCAAGGTGTCACCGGCGCGTATTCCGCGGAGGCGATCGATCGTTTCTTCGGTTCTGAAATAGATAGTCTTCCTTGTCGAACACTGTTGGATCTCTTCCTCACAGTCGAACGCGGCGATGCCGACTACGGGATGCTCCCGATAGAGAACGCGGTAGCCGGCTCGGTGACTGCGGCGTATGAGCTGCTGATGGAACACGACCTGCGCATCTATGCTGAGGTGATCTTGCATGTGCGCCACATGCTGGTCGCCCTCCCCGGGACCAAGCTCGCTGATCTGAAGCGCGTGCGATCCCATCCCCAGGCGTTGGCCCAGTGCCAGCGCTATCTGGCACGTCATCAGCTCGAACCTGAGCCGACGATCGATACCTCCGGCAGTGCCCACGACCTCGCGAAGAACCCGGAGCCAGGGGTCGCCGTGATCGCCGGAGAAGCGGCCGCCAAACTGTGCGATCTGGAGATCATCGATCGGGGGATTGAGGACTTTCCGTTCAATTACACGCGCTTCTTTGTCCTTTCTCTGGAAGATCCACCACGTGCACAGCGGAACAAGACCTCCCTTGTCTTCACCACCCCTCACCGGCCGGGAGTGCTCTATGAGTGTCTAGGTGAATTTGCCAGGCGACGCATCAGCCTCGCCAAGATTGAGTCGCGTCCGCGCCTCAATCGGCCATGGCAATACATCTTTTATCTAGACTTTGAAGGGCACTGCCGGGACCCGGAGTGTGAGGCGGCGATAATGGGACTTCTGCGCCGCTCCTCGTTCGTCAAGATGCTGGGCTCCTATCCGGCGGCAACGACACCTCTTCTCGACAGCAGGGGTGATTCATGATGACTCGCATATCAAAAGCTGATCATATGGTTATTGTAATGAAGCAGAACGCGACCGGCGTGCAGATGGCCGGTGTCATCGCCCGCGTCGAACAGTCGGGCTATCAGGCGCATATCTCGCAGGACGAGGAACGCACCGTAATCGGGGTGATCGGCAATGACCGTCTGCTCGATCGCGAACAGATCGAACGAATGGACGGTGTCGAGCAGACCGTCCCTATCCTACGACCGTTCAAACTGGCCGGCCGCGAGTTCCAGCCGCAGCAGAGCGTAGTCTCGATCA
>JAJOKK010000085.1 GCA_021129875.1 Candidatus Bipolaricaulota bacterium | reverse complement strand
CCTCGTGCGCATGTGAATTAGAAACCGTTACCCACTTAAAACGACGAAGAGCCAAGAAAAGGGTTAAGCAAGCCTGGGAAACAGGTTTGGAAAGGAAAGAGGTTTGAGCAGACTTCGCATTGGCATTGACTGCGAAGAATAGCCTAGTATTGACTGCTGATGATCAGAGTCGGGAACGTGTGAGCGGATCGCGATGAATCTCCAAAGGAGGTTGGATAGATGGCTCTAAACCGAAGGGTGTTACGGGTAATGGCGGTGATCCTTGGGATCTTGGTCGTTGTGGTGGGTCTTTCTACGAGTGCTCTTTTCGCACAAGAAACACCGGAGTACACGATCACGGTACAGCCAGGCGAGTCGATCCAAGCGGCGATCGATGCGGCGCCCGAAGGCGCGGTGATCTGTCTTCCAGCAGGGATATGGGAGGAGAACATCAAGATTGAGAAGTCGATCACGCTGCGTGGCGCAGGCGCGGAGACGATAATCGATGGGTTTAAAGATGGCCATCCGGTCGTCTGGGTGATGGGACCCGAGGAGGCAATGCAGCCGATCTCGGTCCAGATAGAGGGGCTGACGATTAGGGGAGCAGAGGGAAGCTGTGCGGACGGCGATAAGGGAATCTTCGCTGATGGGATGCTGATCCACGGTGTTACGCAAGCGGCGATCACCGGCTCCACCATCTCTGAGAACGGGCGGCATGGCATCCGTCTTTCGGACAGAGCCAGAGCAGAGATCACCAACTCCACCATCTCTGAGAACGGGGAGTTTGGCATCGTGATTGTGGACTCAGCCCGAGTAGAGATAGCCGGTTCCATCATCTCAGGGCATGGGATGGCCGGCATCCAGCTTTTGGACTTAGCCCGGGCAGTGCTTACCGACTCCACCATCTCCGAGAACGAGGTGTTGGGCATTGGGATTGGGTACTCAGCCCAGGCAGTGATCACCGGCTCTACCATCTCAGCGAACGGGCGGATTGGCGTCGCGCTTGGGAACACAGCCCAGGCAGTGATCACCGGCTCTACCATCTCAGCGAACGGACGGGTTGGCATCCTACTTGCCGGCGCAGCCCAGGGAGAGATCACCGACTCTACCATCTCAGGGCATGAAGGGGAGGGCATCATGCTTTCGGGGACAGCCCGAGCAGAGATCACCAACGCCACCATCTCAGAGAACGGGGAGACTGGTATTAAGCTTGATGACTCAACCCAGGCCGAGATCACCGACTCCACCATCTCAGAGAATAGGCTTGTGGGCATTGGGCTTGAAGGCTCGGCCCAGATCGTGATCACCAACTCCATCATCTCAGAGAACGGGGAGGTTGGCATCGGAATTGGGCACTCAACCCAAGCAGTGATTACCGGCTCCACCATCTCAGCAAATGGGCGGCTTGGCATCGTGCTTGGGGACACAACCCAGGCCGAGATCACCGGTTCTACTATCGCAGGACATGGGTTGGTGGGCATCGTGCTTAGGGACACAGCCCGGGCCAAGATCACCGACTCCATCATCTTAGCGAACGGGGCAGATGGAATTCATCTGATGGATGAGCCTAACCTCAGGCTTGTGGGTAACCGTATCTTGCGCAATTTCGGGTATGGCGTGAGCGTTCACCTGCCCGATGGATGGGCAGAATTCACCGGGCAAGTTACCGGCATAGGGAACCGCATTCCCGGCTCAGGCGGCCCGGATGATGATCCGGGCGATCCAGACAGAAACCGGAAGGGCGCAGTCTACCCATCTGCGCTTGTGTTCCTCATGGAAGTGGTGCGTCCATAAACACTGGGTTCCAAACCTAATTGCGAGTTGATTTGCAGCCATCCAGAAATACTGGAACTATCCTCTGCCCGAGCCGCTCCGGCAACCAGGGCAGAGGGTAGTACGTATTCAGTAAACCCAGGGGCCGGAGTGATGAGTGATGAGTAATGAGTGAAGAGGGATGTTCTCTGTTCTCTATTCTCTGTTCTCT
>JAJOKK010000038.1 GCA_021129875.1 Candidatus Bipolaricaulota bacterium | reverse complement strand
CTTCTGTTCTGCAAGGAGAAGAGGGTTATGTAACAGCCTGATCAATACGGCTGAATCACTCCCAGAGTTCGGAGCAGCCACTTCAGTGGTTGTCAGCGATACCGAAGCAGCACTTGCTGGCGCCTTCCGTTTCATCTTCCCTCCTATATTGCAGGCCTACCGATATCGCCGTCTCCTACGGATCTCGATGCAGCCGCGATTACGGCCGATCCGATAGATGAGATAGACCCCCACAGCGATCCCCAGCCAGAGGGCCGGCGACCAGAACAGAAGGCCGATCAGCATGAGCAGGACGACCACCGGTGCGGCAATGGCCCCACCCAACAGGGCGAGGATGATCGCCACGCCGATGAGCACCGGAATGGTGATAACACTCCCGATAACCCCGAAGACGAGCGCGATCAGCAGGCCGGCGGCGCCGATGATCAATCCGACCATCCCGCCGACAAGCCCGATGAACCACCCGATCATCCCGCTGATAAACCGGATGCTCCCATTGATAAGTCCCATCAGAGTTTGCTCCTCTCTGCGACCTCGCCTTCAGCAGCGACCTCCAGCGATTCGGAGTATTCGACCCGTTTGATTCGGCAGCCTTTGCCGATCTTCACCCTCTTTCCGCGCACGAGCCCGGCCTCGGTCCAACTGAGATCGATCTCGTCCCCTTCGATCAGGTCGGTCGTCAGCACGCCGGAACCGCCGAAATCGATCCTGATCCGCTCGCCGAGCCGACTCAACTCTTGGGAGAGCCGCTCGCTGTCGATATTGATCTCGATTCCGAACCGTTCACCGAACCGGTCGAGCTTCTCGCCGACCTGCTCCAGCCCGTGTTTCAACTTTGATTCCTGGCTCATTCCCCCGTGCCCTTCGTGCCTACGCCGTACCTTGATCCGCTCTCCCCCGATCTCACTAGCATGGCAATTCCCACCCAAGCGGATGTCGATCTCGTCGGCTGAGAGAAGCCCTCCGATCTGGAATGCGCCTTCGGAGAGGAATTTATCCGCCTCGACATCACCGCCTACCTCGCAATGCCCGGCGATCCGCGCATAGTTCGCGCTCAGCCGTCCGCCGATCTTCTGCGAGCCGGAGCATTTGAACAGATCGGCAGTAACGTCCCCGGAGACGGTGCAGACCCCGGCCGTCTTCATCTCACCCGCTGCGACCGCGCCGGTCACCTTGCAGGTCCCGGCGGTGGAGAATTCCTCGGCCTTGGCATTCCCCTCGATCTTGCATGAGCCCGCAGTCGTTATCGTCTTCGCCTCGACATCCCCATCGATCTTCCCCGAACCGGCGATCCTGACCGACTCATATACCCCGCCGGTCACTTTGCCCGCCCCGGCTATAGTCACCCGATCATCTACCATAACTCCCTCCTCGCATCATCGCTCCCCTCGATCGACCGCCTGCGGCCTTTATACCAGCGATAACCCAGATACCCGAGTACGCCGGCCAGAAACAGGTTGAAGATCGATTCGAAGGCGAACCCTATCAAGCCGATAATCCCCCTGAACAGAATAACTATGAGGCTGATGATCGTCCCGACCACCGACCCGACGACGATCAGGGCGAGGAGCGCCAACCCGCCGATAATCAGATTTCGCTTCATATTAGAAGATAGATACATTGGACCCTCCTTTGTTAGCCCTTGATATTGATCCGCTCGATGAGATCGCCCAGCTTGAGGCAGACCGCAACCTCAGTCTGCGGATCAAAGCGGCAGTCTCCGTGCTCGCTGCTGAAGCAGCCGGAAGAGCAGATAAGAACGAAGCTAATATACGGCTGCGTACGGGCGATGATCAAACTCCCGGCAAGCTTCTTTCGGGCGATGATCAGCATCCCTTCATCGGGCTGTTCTTCGCTTCCGCGTAGGAGTGTCAGCAGAGCAAGCTCGATCTCCTCCTGCGAAAGCCCCTTGCGTTGCAACTCCTTCAGCACCGCCAGATGGATGAGTTCTGTGCGACTGTAGCCACTGGGTTCACCGTTCGGCAAGCCGGTCGGCGAGCCG
>JAJOKK010000210.1 GCA_021129875.1 Candidatus Bipolaricaulota bacterium | reverse complement strand
AGCAGTTACCGGGCTACCGCTGAACAGGATGAGGTTCCTGGATTCCTCTCAATAGATTGGCTGCTTGCCCAATTCGATAGCGATCCCTCCACCGCCATGCACCACTATCGGAAGTTCGTGCAGCAGGGCCGCGATGTAACGGTCTGGGATCAGGTCCGAAGCGGAAGCATCCTGGGGTCCGATGAATACGTCAATCGATTGAAGCCTATGCTCGACACAATGTGGGATGCCGTCAAAATCTCCCAAAATGAGCGCTTAGCAGCACGGCCATCACTTGATCTTTGCTGACACTGCCAACAGGTCAACACGAAATGCGTGCATATACAAGGCAACTCGGGTTTATGGATACACGTTGAAGGAGGTTGGGAATCATCTCGGCCTGTACTGCTCGACAATCAGCGCCATTGCCAAGCGTGTTGCTGACTCAGAAACACCAAGAAAGAAGACCCCGGCAGAAACCTCGCGGTCCGACGCCCGGCCTAGCGTACCTTCGGGGCCGAAGGTTTCGGTGTTGTAGGCGTAAACCGATATCCACCCAAGCTGCTGTTCCAGGTACTCGGCCGTGGTCTACTGAACGAGGGTGTCTTCGGTGTAGGGCATCAGTCGCCCTCCCATAATTGCGATATGGGTACGGCATAGAGTCGGTCGCCAAAACCCGCCACAGCATCGCCGTCATAGAGCACTACCCCGGCGGCAAAGTTTTTCTGAACGGCATCCTTCAACTTGCGCAGCCCCTTGAAATCATCATTGGTTACCGTTGATGCCGCCTTTACTTCAACCCCGGCCACAGCCCTTTCGGATTCCAGTACCACATCCACTTCCACCTGATCCTTGTCGCGGAAATGGTAGAAGGTAATCGCCACCTCCTGCCAACTGGCGTGCCGACGCAACTCCTGATAAACGAACGTTTCCAGAATACGTCCGTAAACAGATCGATCCGCCCACAAGGTATCTGCATTCAATCCCAGCAGAGCGCAGGCCAATCCGGTGTCGCCCATGTGCAGTTTGGGCGTCTTCACCAGCCGCTTCAGCCGGTTGTTGTACCAGGGGGGCAATTCGTCCAGCAGAAAGATTCTCGACAGCAGCGTCAGGTATTCGCGGATGGTCTGACGGCTGATCTGAAACGGAGCCGCCAGTTCGGAGACATTCACCAGACACGCGGTCTGCCCTGCAGCCAGCGCCAGCAGGCGAGGCAATGCTTCCAATGCGCTGATACGCGCCAGATCGCGGATATCGCGCTGAATCATGGTGTCGGCATAGTCCCGATACCAGGCTGTGCGGCGGCGGTGACCGGCACGCGCCAGGGCCGCCGGGAAACCGCCCCCGGCTACCCGTTCAGTGAGGGCCTTACCCAGGCGCCGCCCAGCCGGCCCTGCCATGAAACCCGTAACAAACAACCGTTCAAGAAAATCCGGCGTTTTTTGACCCAGCTCTGCCTGCGATAAGGGATGGAGCCGCAGGATCTCCATCCGGCCAGCCAACGAATCCGCCAGTTTGGGTACCAGCAGTACATTGGCCGACCCGGTCAGGATGAACCGGCCGGGGTTCCGCCGGGCATCCACCGCCGCCTTGAGTGAGGTGAATAACCCCGGCGCGCGTTGCACTTCGTCCAGCACCGCCCGCTCAGGAAGATCAGCCACATAGCCGACCGGGTCGGCCTGCGCTGCCGCCCGCTGCACATCATCGTCAAAGGTGAAATAGGCGAGCCCCGCCTCATCCCCCACCAGCCGGGCCAGCGTGGTCTTCCCGCTCTGCCGCGGCCCGTGGATCAGCACCACCGGCGAATCAGCCAGCGCTTCGATGATGCGCGGGCGCAGAAAACGGGGATGAATGGTCTCTTTACTCATGGCGTCTATTTGTAAACAACGGCTCGTCTGATTGCAAGTTTTCTCCCGTCCAATTGTCAAACCTGCCGATAACGTCATACCGCCACCTCCCCGTTCATCAGTTTGGGCAGGAGGAGGTCGCGGACTGGGGCCAGCGCCAGTTGTTGCCGCTTGAGAACCCGCACTTGCTGACGCGTCTGGTATGCCAAGTCGTTGAATTCCCGAAGCACCGTCTTGGTCGGCACCATGA
>JAJOKK010000008.1 GCA_021129875.1 Candidatus Bipolaricaulota bacterium | reverse complement strand
GGAAATCGACCACCACTTGCCCGAGGAGGGTGGGGCGGAGGCTTCCGCCCTCCTTCAATGCGTAGCGTCGCTCCTGGATGACGGAGACGATCGAGGCGTATGTGCTCGGGCGTCCGACCCCCTCCTTCTCCAGCAGGTTGACCAGACCGGCCTCGCTGTAGCGACGAGGGGGCTCGGTAAACTTCTGTCGCGTCTCCACCTTCTCCAGGGTGAGGATCTCGTCCACCTTCAAGTCGATGGGGAAGGCTTTCTCCTTTGATCGTTGTTCGGGGAAGAGGATGAGAAAACCATCGAAGATAAGAGTGCTCCCTGCTGCCTCCAGCGTGTAGATTCCTGCCTTGATGATGGCCTTTCGCTGGAGAGAGACGGCGGGAGTCATCTGGGTGGCGAGGAACCGCTTGTAGATCAGTGAGTACAGCTTGCGCTGATCAGGGGAGAGATGGGCGTCGACCGTCTCCGGCGTGCGGGAGAGCTCGGTCGGGCGGATCGCCTCGTGGGCATCCTGCGAGCGTTTCTTGTTCTTGTAGTGGCGTACCTTTGGCGTGAGATACTTCTTGCCGTACTCTTTTTGGATAATCTGGCGCGCTGCAGTGACCGAGTCGGCGGAGGTACGCACCGAGTCGGTCCGCATATACGTAATCAGCCCGACCGTTCCGTCGGGAAGGTTGATCCCCTCGTAGAGCTCCTGGGCGATCTTCATTGTCCTCTTTGGGGTGAAGTGCAGGATCGACGAAGCCGCCTGCTGCAAGGAACTGGTGACCAGCGGCGGGGAAGGTTGGCGACGACGCTCCTTCTCGCTGAGCGAGTCAACGATAATCTTCTCTTCCTTTATCTCCGCGACGACAGTCTCCGCTTCCGTTCCGCTGCGGACGATAAATTTCTTGTCATCTTTCTTTGTCAGACTGGCGACGAACGGTTTTCCATCGTGCAGGTGAAAATCTATCTCCCAGTATTCTTTAGGGACGAAGCGGGTTATCTCGGCCTCGCGATCGCATAGAAGGCGCAGTGCGACCGACTGCACCCGCCCTGCGGAGAGCCCTTCGAACCGGTTCCCGGCAAGCGCTTTGGAGAGGAGAGGGCTCACCATATAGCCGACGAGCCGATCGAGAATCCGTCGCGTCCGTTGCGCCTCCACCCGGTTGAGGTCTATCTGCTCAGGCTTTGCGAGCGCCTCTAAGATGACCTTCTTCGTTATCTCGTTGAAGATCGGACGCGCAAAAGCATCGTCGTTCCCCACCACACGCTTCAGGATCGTGTACAGGTCGTAGGCAATCGCCTCTCCCTCTCGATCGTGGTCGGTGGCAAGGTAGACCATCTTCGCACCCTTAGCTGCCTTGCGCAGCTCCTGCACCTGCTTGCTCCGTTTCGTCTCAAATTTGGGGGTGAAATCCTTTTCGATCTCCACCCCCAGATCGTTCTTCGGAAGATCACGCACATGCCCCTGCGAGGAGAGCACCGTATAGCCCTGCCCCAGATACTGTCCGATCGTCCGTGCCTTGGTCGGCGATTCCACAATGATCAATTTGCTCAATTCAGTCCGCTCCTTTGTCGAATTACCCCATTATACACAGAAGAAACGGTGTTAGTCGAAGGAGAGAGTTGTCTCACGCAAGATGAGCATGAGTGGTAGCTCAATTTTTCGTGCGAGAGGAGTATGAGGGGGAGCGCAGTGGTCCTGCAAGTGCGTGTTCTATGGACGAGGACAGATGTCCATAGGGGCTCGCTATGGCGTATCTCCTTCGTGATTTCGCGCCTTCGCGTGAATCGCTCCTGCTCCCGGATTTTTCCGTGCTTTTCGACTTTAGACGCTGGACTGCTTTTGGCCCTTCTCTATTTCAGCAACAACCTCAAAGCGGAACCGCAAATAGACGCCAATAAACACGAATCACTATAACAGACGGTTCTTTATTCACGGTTACAAGCAGTGACTTTATAACGCAAGCATTCAGTAAACTCATACCGGCTTCAATATAGCAGGCCTAGAACCACGGATTGACACTGGTATACATAGATCAGAGAACAGAGAACAGAGAGAGAGATCAGAGAACAGAGATCAGAGATCAGAGAACAGAGATCAGAGAATAGAAAA
>JAJOKK010000126.1 GCA_021129875.1 Candidatus Bipolaricaulota bacterium | reverse complement strand
ACTCAAAACCGCTCTCCTTACCAGTTGGTAATGACCGGGAGATCGCGCATCGTGACCAGGCCTGGTGCGGCCTCGTTCACGCGACGGATGGCGTTGACGGCGATAGCGACCGTGGCGATATCCCCGTTCGTCCCTTTCAGTTTGACCTCGAGGTCCGGTGTTCCAACGATATTGATCGTGTCGCCTTCATCTTTCTCATCCAACGCGGCGATGAAGGTGAGGGTTACGAACTCGCCTTCATCGGTGTAGCCGCGGGCGACCTGCTTGAGCCCCCGCACCCGGCCGACGGCGACTTCGACGGCATCGGTCTTGATCAGCCGGTCGGCGACTACCGGCTCGACGCTTGCCTTATAGCGGGAAAGGGTCTTCCCCATGGTGTGAAAGACCATCCCCACCGATTCGGGAAGGCCGACGTGCCCCATCCGGCCTTCGTCCATCGCCGCGGTGAAGTCGGCGACGGTCATCCCGGCCCCGACTTTGATCTGGAACGGTCCGCGCCGGGTGGAGGCGTTGATCACCCGTTTCACCGTGATGCGATCGACCCGCCGGCAGAGAGCGGTTAGGTTGAGAGGGAGAAGATCCATGAGGAACCCTGGGTTCACGCCGGTACCGAGCACGGTCTTGCCGGCCTGTTTGGCCATAGAATCGACCTTTGTCGCCTGCTCCGGGTGGGCCAGCCAGGGGAATGATAGCTCTTCAGCGGTCGAGACGATGTTCAGTCCCGCGGCAAAGATCTCGCTGAGTTGGGACTGAAACAGGTCAAAGTAGGAGTTTGTCGTGTGAAGCGCTAGGTCGGCCCCTTTCTCCGCCAAAGCGGTTAACAGATCATCAACGACAGCGATCCCCAAGGGATGATCGAGACCGATCACTTCGCCCAGGTCCTCACCGACCTTGGCCGGGTCAATATCAACGCCTCCGACCAGTTCCAGCCCGTCCTGCTCTACAATTTGCCGCGCTGTAGCGCTTCCGATCGGCCCCAGGCCGTACTGGATAACGCGGATCGTTCCTTGTGTAGTCATTGAGTCTCCTTGTGGGTTTGTTTTGCTAGTGATGCGTAGACCATGGGGGCGACTGAAGTCGTCATTGCGGGTTTCTCCGGATAGTCTCTCAGCAGGCTAAGGGCCATGACGATTATGATTCTACGTGGTGGTGGCGCATTTTCAACCGCTTATTGTATCGAACGCCGTCCCGAAGCAATGATGAAATCCGGGACGGCGTTCGGCAGGCAGTCTATCCGCTCACGGTTTCCCGCCGGTTAAAACCTTCTTCAATCTGTGTTGACGACCGAAAAGATCGGACTATCCGCTTTGCCGAAGAGATCGGCGCCGTCCCTTGCGGCCACCCTCAATCGATAGTTCTCGCTATCAGGGAGGATCGTCGTATCCCAGAGATGCTCTCCATCGTTCGCAATCCCTTCGGCGAGCGGTTCCCAGGTCACTCCGCCATCGTGCGACAGGAAGAGATAGATCTGCAACTGGTCGGAGGGGCCGTCCGGATCGGTCGCTGTCCAGGTGATGGTGAAGAGACCGCTTATCTCCTCCCCTTCATCCGTAGGGGTGAGAATCCGTGCGACAGGGGTCGTCTCGGCGACGATCGTCGCTGAATTCTTCGTCCCGGGGGTTCCGTTGATCTCTCCTTCGTCCGCGTCGACGCCGGAGCGGATCCACCCGTCATTCGTCCGCCAGTTTGTGGGAACGTCCGGGCCGCGCGGATCGACCCGTTCCATGGAGGCGTATCTAGGATCATCTCCAGCGGCATTCCCCGCGACCCACTCCTCCTGCTCTATGTTCGCCGTGTCTTCCTCAACTCCATCTGCATCAAAGAGGTGGAGCGACATCCCTTTGTTGGAGAGCGTCCCCTTGTAAATCAGGGCGGCCTCGATATCGAGGACCGTGTCATCGTCGCTCCTCTCGAGGAGGAAGAAGCCGTTCGGCTCTATGATGACGTGCCGCACCTCCACGGTCGCTCCGTCTACATTACCCAGATGGATCGTCAGATCACCGAAGACGAGCGTCCACCCGGTAAGGTCAACCGGCGCATCTGAGATATTATGCAGTTCAATCCACTCGTCATGTGGACTCGCTGCTGTCCCTGCCCATGCCACCTCATTGATTACCACC
>JAJOKK010000116.1 GCA_021129875.1 Candidatus Bipolaricaulota bacterium | reverse complement strand
TCCAGGTTGGAGATACTGGTGAAAGTTGTACCGGCAAAGGAGCCCTGAAAAGCCACTCCGTAGATTGCGATCCCGGTAATCTCGCCCCCGGTTCCCAGGATGCCGGTGTAGATCCGCAGGCAACCGTACTCTGTTACCAAGGACGGAGTAAACGTATGACTTGCGGTCTGCAGCGAGAAGGTGTAGTCCAAGGTCAGGTTGAATGGAAGGCCTAACAGATTGATGAATGTCAGTTCAACCTCCTGGCTCTCAAAGCCTGCTTCGGTGAAAGTGGTGGTACTCGTCAGCTCGCCGGCGGCGAAGAGGGAGGACCTGAAGGTGAACTCCGCCCCTGAGAAGCCGACAGGGGTGGGGCCGATGGTCGGGTCGACCATGTAGGTCCTTACGAGCAAATGCGGGCTGGCCGGGGCGGCGGTATGAGTAAAAGTGATGCCACTGAGATCAGCGCTCAGGAAGATGGAACTCTCAAACGAGGCAAACCCGCCTAAGAGTTCTCCGTAGAGATTGATCACATGCCCGTAAGTCAATCCATGAATAGTCCGTGGTCCAGTTATAGCTGAGTAGATCCGGAAAACAAGCGGGTGAAAATCGAACTCAAGACGCCCCTGCGCATAGAGGAACTCGCCTCCTCGTGGCTCAAAGAGCATACCACCGTCGAAGGAGAGAAACCCCAGTGATGCGCAGAGCCCCAGCTCTTGCCAGAGCCATCCTGTGAGGATGAAATCAGAACTACTCCATATCTCTAAGAAGCCGATGCGGAACCCGACGTCAAGGGTCGATGTAAAGGAGGTGAACGGTATCGTCTGCTGCGGAGAGATACCGATCTCCGTCTCCCATCTTCCGGTGAACGGCCCTGTTGCCAGGCAGGCGCTCGTCCCTAGAAAGACAAACACGACTGCAAAGACGGCAATGCGGCCGCGCAGCTTGCTTCTCCCTCGAATTACGTCCTTTCTCCCCCGTCGGCGGTTCATACAGGCTCCTTATTTCCTTTGTAGCTCGACACTACCGCGATTCACAGTGATCCTCCACAGAACCCGACCGGATGGGAGGAGAAATCGATCACCTATCGAGTGAGCATTGGTCCCCTTCTGCAGGCATTGGTATTGGTGTCGCCACGTCATTTTGGAAAATATGTTTTTTGTGGTATACTGCTAATATTATGAGACGATTCGTACTCCTTGGCCACAAGGCCCCGATAACGCCTGAGTTTACGTTGAACGACCTTCCCGGGGGAGCGGGAAGGCTCGATCTCCTCTGTCGGGGGATCGGCGCAGCCTTCTTCCTCTCGCACGACCTACGCCGTGATGTAGAAACAGTTATCCTGCTGCAGGATCAGGTCCAGATCCGCTTTATCGGCAACAAGCTAAAGAGGCTCAACCCGGACGAGCGCTCCACCGCCGCCCTGATCAAGCATGCCCTGGAAAAGTTGGGTGAAGAGGAAGTCCAGAGCACGCCGGGGATCTTCATCGCCCCGCGGACCCTCCCCATGGTCCTTGACCGTCTGTACCAAGAGGGAGCACACCCGATCGTCCTCCACGAGGAGGGGATTCCGATTGACCCCTTCTCCATTCCGACAAACCCGGTCTTCTTCCTCTCCGACCACCAGGAGTTCTCTCCATCGGACGAGGAGACACTCGCCAGCTTGCCGCGCCTTTCCCTGGGAAAGCGGGCGTTGCATACGAGCCAGTGCATCACCATCGTTCACTATCTGCTCGACCGCAGAGATGACGACACACAAGCCGATCTTGTCCTCTGCCACAAAGTGTGGGGCGAACCGAAGGCCCTGCTGATCAAGGGGCTACTTGAGGACTGCGGCCTACCCGCCAACCTTGTTATGCACGTCCCTCCCTCAATTCTGCCGATTAATGTCGACGGCCTTAGCGAGGTGCGGATCATGGTGCACGAGCGGGACCTGCCCCGCGCGCGGGATATCATCACCGACTATTTTGAACAGCCGGCCGAGGAATGAGGGAAGCCAGAGATTGCTGTTCGACTTTTACGGTTCCCCTCGCTTCAGCTAAGATAACTTTGTTCGGGTAATGCTCCATTAACGTTAACTGTGATCATGGGGCGAGAGCATCCTGCCGCAATTCAGAACCAAGTTGTCGTAGTGTCAGCTTACCTGACATCTATCACAGGCTATTGCAGAACCCTCTTCTCCTTGCAGAACAGAAGCTTTCACCGTCTCGGGGGGTGCAGTAG
>JAJOKK010000167.1 GCA_021129875.1 Candidatus Bipolaricaulota bacterium | reverse complement strand
GAACTGCCTGACTGTTGCCAGTATAGCATACTGCCTTCATAAAGAAAAATATTCAGCACGGTAGAGGAGGCTAGGCGTCCCGGAGTTCATGGGGTATCCGAAAGACAAGCGGGGTTTCGCGGAGGGCCTCCGATCGGCGAAGTGTCTCGATCGCGCTGCCGTTAAGTTAGGAGTGCACTGTTTTGACTTTAAATCTTTTATCATAGCAAAATACTTAAAACCAGCAGTTAGGATTGAAGATGAGCGATGGAGAAGGTCTACGCCACAGGCTGTACAATAGGCAGTATAGTCGGCATCAGATATCGATCACACACTGGGCGATCCACACCCCATCCGCTTGAAAGACGCGAAGTCCTGCGTAGGTCACACCTTTCACTTCGGTCTTTGTTCGGTGTCGTCCCGGGTCGAGCAGCTCTCCCCACCCTTCGCCCCGCAGGGAGAACCCTCCTTCGACCTTGCTGATATCCACATGGAAGCGCGAGAGGATCATCCCGGAGAGGGACGATTTTGCCAGGAGGGTCGCCAACCATGAGACGAGGAGGAGATCGAGATCGTTCTCTTCCTCCAGAACGTGTATCACTTCCCGGGCAGAGACTTCCTGTAAATCGACCATCAGGTTGAAGGTCGCCCGCGCTGCTTCAGCGAACGCTGCCTCCACTGTCTTTCCGATCCCTTGCAGACAGATATCGGCCGTATGATCGAGGTACTCAAACGGCATTGTTCTTTCTCCCGGCGAGCGGAAGGGTGAAGAGCGGTGCGTAGACCGCTCCTTGAGAGGTCAGCCGGCTTTCCATCAGCACGAGCTGCTCGGCGCGCAGCGTCCAGGTGGGCGTGTCCGCGAGTGAGCGGATCGTCTTCGCGATCGTGGGATCGGTCCTCTCCTTGATCCGCGCCAGGGTGATATGCGCGACCGTCTCTGGACGTCCGCGGGGAAAACCGAGTTCTGCAAGTCGGCGGTCGAGAGAGGAGACAAAGCTGCAAAAGGGGGGAGGGGCTTCCCCTCCGGCCCACAGGACACGCGGCCGCGCTTCATTGGGGAACGCGCTCACGCGATCGATCGACAGTTCGAACGGCATCGTATCCTGCGTGACCACTGCGCAGGATCGCTCGAGGTCGATCGTTAGCATCGGATCGATCTCTCCCAGAAAGCGGACCGTTACGTGGAAGTTCTCCGGTATTACCCAGGTTGCGCGCACCGGTATCAGTCGGCTCATCCGTTGCGACAGCCGGTCGAGCTCCGCCCTGAGCGGCCGATCGATCGGAATGCAGAGGAACGTACGCATCGCCACCCCCTTCACACGGGAGCATACTATAAACGCACCCTATTGATCCTGCTACCATGTTCAGGCACTCATACGACGTTCGGTACCGATATGCAGTGCCGACCAGAGTTGGCAGCAATAGAGCCACCAAAAAAACGCCTGTGCGTGGTTCCGTCGAGGGCGGACAATAGGCGCTTCTTGGACAGCCAGCTCAGGCCAAGTGATCCTCTAACACCCGCAGAGGCCTGCTTACCGCTGCTCCCTTCCGGGCCTGACGGGGTTCACAAGCATGCGCCGCAGAGGGCTCGACCCTCATCACCGCTTATCCAAGGCAGACCCTCCTGCCCCCCCCCTCGGGGAACCCTTCGGCTCCACTGTAGCGGGTTGTGGATATAGGGGACCGCTAGCCCCCCACCTAGCACAGGCGCTGGCGGAGGGGGCGGGATTCGAACCCGCGGTACCACGAAGGTACACCAGTTCTCCAAACTAGCGGCTTAGACCGCTCACCCACCCCTCCGGATAGGACAATAGCCATTTTAGGGAGGAGGGAGGAGGATTTCAACCGGAAGAAGATTTTTTGGTTCCTCTCCCATAAGATGACAAGTCTGCACTCCTTTTTTTTGATGGGAGAGGCAAGAGGAGAGTGATGACTACCCTGCAAGCTCCTGAAGGGTGCGTTCCAACACGCCTTCGAGGTTGGTCAACACCTCGTTGCTCCAGAAGCGGAGCACCCGGAAGCCTTGAGCCTCCAACCAGGCGGTACGCGTGAGGTCGTATTGCTGTCCTTGTGGCGTATTGTGTTGTCCACCGTCGATCTCTACTACAAGTCTGTGTTCGAAGGAGAAGAAGTCGACGATATACGGGCCGATGGGAGTTTGCCTGCGGAACTTGGCGCCGCCAAGTTGACGGATGCGAAGCTTCTGCCATAGAAGCTTCTCAGCCTCGGTGGCCGCAC
>JAJOKK010000093.1 GCA_021129875.1 Candidatus Bipolaricaulota bacterium | reverse complement strand
GGGGGTGTAGTAAGTCCCCAATCAGCTACTACACCCCCCGAGACGGTGAAAGCCTCTGTTAGTCTCTCTGGCAGACAGGCGGTCTTGCTTCGCAACACACACAAGGAGAAGAGGTTTGGAGAGCCTGTACAGCAAGCCCTGAACGACTGACAAGCTGTTCTTTGCCCTGCACGATCTTAGCCTTCACCCTCTCTTCACCCCCCCAGGTGAATGCTTCCTTCAGATATTCATACTATGAAGCACAGCATCCTATCTAAAAGAAAGCTAATTTGCGCCATGGGTTACTTCATGGATCCAGGATTAAGCAGATGGGGCCCCACACTCCCGCCTTCTACTTGACAAGAGGTTCGATGTATGCTATATTTGTCATGCCAAATTCAAGGCCTCTGTAGGAGGAGGTGATACCGGCAAAAGCAGGAGGTGGTGGCAGTAACGGAAAGCAAGTTTTTAACCAAGCAATTCAAATTTCAAGGAGGGAAATGTAATGAAGCTAGTAAAAGTTTTAGGGTTGGTGCTACTACTGACGGTAGTTGGGGCTCTTCTTGCCTTTGCGGAGGATCGGGAAATTACTTGGATGTCAACTCAGCTTGAGCCGATCGTCGAAGCGGAGTGGGTCCGCGAGACTCTCCTCCCCCCCTTCATTGCGGAGACGGGAATTGAGGTCGCCTTCATCGGGTCCGAGGTCCCCACGTTTGTCGCTCGCATCACCGCAGAGCATCTGGCCGGCGTAGGCGAGATCGCCCTGCTCGGAGCGCTGTACGGCCACTACGGGGTCGTGATGGAAGCTCTCAAAGACGTGAGCGGGGTACTGGCGGAGATTAAGGCGCTGGGCGATCGGACCTTCATCCCCGAGTTTGTGGATCTGGGGGTAGAGAAGGGAGTCCAATTCACCATCCCCTGGATGCAGGCCACCTACCTGATGGCGGTGAACACGCAGGCGCTGGAGTACCTGCCTGAGGGCGCTGACGTCTGGGCGCTGACTTATGAGGAACTCCTTCAGTGGGGCAGGAACATGTACGAGGCGACCGGTGAGAGGAAGCTGGGGCTCCCTGCCGGGCCCGGGGGTCTGCTGCACCGATTCCTACATGGGTACCTGTATCCGTCCTTCACTGGCTACCAGATCATCAAGTTTGACAGCCCGGCCGCTGTCGGCATGTGGGAGTACATGAGGGAGCTGTGGCAGTACGTGAACCCGGCTTCGCCTATCTGGTCCCACATGGATACGCCACTCCTTGCCGGAGAGGTTTGGGTGGCCTGGGATCACACCGCTCGGTTGAAGGGGGCGTTCGTCGCGAGGCCGGGTGACTTCATCGCCGTTCCTTCCCCGGCCGGTCCGGTCGGCCGAGGAGTGATCACCATCTTGGCGGGCCTATCTATCCCGGAGCTCTCGCCTAACCCCGAGGCTGCTGCTGCACTCATCGAGTACCTCACCCGACCTGAGGTCCAGATTGCGATCCTTGAGGGCGTGGGGTTCTTCCCGATAGTCAAAGAGGCTGCAGGGGCAGTGCCCCCGGGACCCCTTGCGATCCTGGCTGAGGGAGTCACGGCGCAGGCCGCCTGCCCATATGTGATCGTCAGCTTCATTCCTGGTGGCCTCGGCGCTCGCGCCGGAGAGGCTTGGAAGGTCTTCTGGGACGCTTTCCACCTGATCGTGCTCGAAGGTCGACCAATCACCGAGGTTCTGCTTGCGCAGGGGCGAATCCTGCGGGAGATCTACCTGGATACCATGGCGCCGTTTCCGCCTCCGGACGCTCCGGGCGGATGAGGCAAAGGAGATAAAGCGGGGGAGGGGAGATCTCTCCCCCTAATTTTATTATGAGACTACTCAAATTTCTGGGGACAGGCAGGTTTCTTCCGTACTGGCTTCTGCTCCCTACGCTGGCCTTCCTTCTGATCTTCTTTTTGCTCCCATTAGTACACGCACTCGGTCTTTCCTTCCGCACACCCGAGGGTATATTCACAACGGAGTTCTTCCTGAGAGCAGTCCGAGATGTGCGCTTCCTCGACGCCTTGAAGTACACGTTCCTTTTATCGGTCGTGATCGTCCCCATACAGGTAGTCACGGCGTTTCTAATCTCCCTTCTCGTCAACACCGGATTCAAAGGGTCTCGGTTTCTTCTCTACATCTGTGTTCTGCCGTTGGGGGTTGCGGACATTGCGGCCGGGCTCATTTGGCTTTCGATCTTTACCCATCGCGGTTATCTTAACTCGATCCTTTATTTCTTG
>JAJOKK010000044.1 GCA_021129875.1 Candidatus Bipolaricaulota bacterium | reverse complement strand
CATTGTGAACAGATGGTCACTGCGATACCCCATTCGCGGTAAAGTCGGGCTAGCTCGCTGGGGGGGTTCTTTACTACTGCTGTCGGTTTCTTGATTGGGAAGGATGGAGGCAACAGGCATTACAGGCGAGCCGCCCCGGTACGTTGGGCGGCAGCGAATCGGCAAGCCGAAATGGGCTGGACCGGAATAATCTTGCTCTTTGCCGGCGGGACGCCGGCGCTCCCAGGCCTCGCGAACCGCCAAAGAATCTAATCCCTAACCCTTCCGTCGATGGTTCAACAGGGCCAGGGTCCTGTGCATCTCGTTGTACACGATCATCAGACCCTCGTCGACGCCCATCCCGGGTTTGGCCAGTATCTGGTCCGGCTGCGCGGCAAGGGCGAGCTGCGTGCACACCTGCGCCGACCGGTCGGTCTCGTTGCTCGTCCCCCCTTGGTAGGCGCCCACTCCCTTTGCTTTGCAGTAGAGGATCGCGTCGATCGTGTTGGCGATACTCCCCAGGTCCGGTGTCTTGATCTGGATCACATCGGCCGCTTGCGCATCGGCGAACTCACGGATATCTTCAAGCGTGTTGCACCACTCGTCGGCGACGATCTGCACCGTACCGCCCAGCTTGTGTATCCGCCTTCTCAGAAGGGAGAGGCGCTCGATCTGCGCTGGTTTGCCGGCGGCGTCGAGCGGCCCCTCGATCAGCAGTCGGTGAGGGGCGGCCGTCTGCTCGAGTTCGAGCAGGTAATCGGCCATCCGAGGGGTATCGTCGGAAAAGGCGAGCGCAATCGTGCCGTAGACGTCAAGGTGGAAGGACGGGCGATACTGATCACCGCCGAGCACGGCGCACCGCTCTTTCAGCCAGCCGATATACTCGCGCAGCAGCTCTCCGCGCTGCCCGAGCTTGTCGCGCACGTTGTTGATCAGCCCGTGGGGGAGGATCGCCGCGCGCTTCAATATCGCCTTGTCCGCACCTGTATGCCGATCGTCTCCGCTCTGCGAGAAGATCGGCACCGGTTTCACATCGTACGAAAGCCCGTACTCTTCAAGGATCACCTCGGTCATTGTCGTCGCTCTTGCCTTGGCTACAGCATCGAGGAGCGCCTGTGTCAGCCCGTACTCGATCGCGGTGTGGACCCGTTCTCCATCGCTCAATCGCATCGATTGGCAGTCCGCGGCCAGTTCCCTGAACGAGTCGAGGGTGCGCCCTTCAAAGAGCGGGGCCACCTCCCGCTCGATGAGCGGGATATAATCACGCGCCAGAAAGAGAGGGTCACGCCCGCCGGTCCCGGAATACTGGACCGCGGCACAGTCGCCGTATGCGACCTGCCCATCACATAAGATGAGGATGACCGATATCGATTCCCCCTGCTGGCGTATGGAGGTGAACCCGGCAGTCAGAGGAGCACCGCGATAGGTAAACCCATCGGCCTGTGCATCGGCTTTGATCGCCTTCTGGTCGTCAAAATAGAACCCGGTCAATCCGGGAGACAGCAGGATCTTAGAAATCTTCATCGCGCTTGGGATCGGTCTTAGGACAGCCGACGAGACGACCTTGCCCGATCGCGTATACGTCATCGATGACCATCTGGAAGTTCGGTTCGCGCCCTTCTTTCTTCCCTCGTTCGGCGAACTTCTCCCGATGGAACTCCTTCACCTGCCGGTTGAACGGCAGATCACCTGTAGCGAGGAATCGGACCGCCCCTTCTTTGTCGCGCGCCGGCAGCATCGCCCCTTGGGTATACCGGCTCGGAGCGAACGGCACGTCGATCACCCCGGCCTCGAACCCCCTGACCGCTGCCAACGCCCAGTCTCCATCGCCCAGTTCGAGCATCTTGTCGATGATCTGCGCAACCTCGGCCCTGATCATCTTCTTCTCGATGTCCAGCTTCTTGGTCTGTTCGATCGATTGTTCTTTGAGCATCTCCACGATCTGTCTGGTCGCCCGCAACCCTTGCGCATTCGCCTCGCGGGTCGGAACACCGACCGCTTCATGCGGGGTCTTGACGATGATCTTGTTCGCCTTAGCCATGGCCGCTACGACCGCGCCCCAGGCGATCACCGCAAATGCCCTCGCCTCATCCTGCGGAAAACCGCCCATCCATTGGTGGAAGACCGTGGTTACGGTCACATCGGAGAAACCTTCTTGGGCAAGATAGTCTTCGGCCAGCTCTCGCAGTGTCTGGATTGCGGCCACATCCTGCAAAAAATGGCCGTTCTGCCCACAGCCGAAAGTGATGCTTTTCA
>JAJOKK010000125.1 GCA_021129875.1 Candidatus Bipolaricaulota bacterium | reverse complement strand
AAGCCTCTCTGCATTGCGGGCGACAGGATAGTCAATGAATTTACCGTTGTCAAGCGTTATCGCGGCATGCCCGGCGGCCTCCGCTTCCTTGAACGCAGCTACGACCCGCTCGGCATAGGCGATCTCCTCTTGCGATGGAGAGAAGACCTCATTTACCGGCTCTATCTGTGCCGGATGGATGACCAATTTTCCTTGAAAGCCGAGCTTGCGCCCTACTCCCGCATCAGCAAGCAGGCCGGAAAGGTTCTTGATCTCCGGATAGACGGTATCAATCGGCGGTTCCAGCTCGGCGGCGGCAGAGGCGTTGACCAAGTGTGAGCGGGCATAGAAGATCTCGACCCCGCCTTCCGTTAACTGAACGTTGATATCGGTGGTATAGTCGATAGCCCCGAAGCAGAGTCGGCGCACGCGCGCGACGCTCTTCGCGATCTCGTAGGCGTTGCAAACCCCGGCGGCGTTCTCCACCAGTGGGATGAGGTCGATCGAGCCGATCGGGAGAGACCGCTCCTTCTCCAGATGAGAGAGGTACCAGTCGACCTTGATCAGATCGACCGCTCTCTCGGACTTTGCAAGGACTATCCCATCCAGGTGAGAGGAGACAATCGCAGCCAAATCGCCGACCGTAAGGCCGGTGGAGAGCGCGTTAACGCGTACATAGCAGGGACGATTGCGAGGCGCCCTTAACGCTTCCGCGATTAACTCGCGCGTCGCCCCCTTCTCAGCAATCGGGACCGAATCCTCCAAATCGAGGATGACGGCATCAGCGTTGAGTTGCAACGCCTTCTCCACCCTTCGGGCCACATTGCCCGGGGCGAACAGCAAGGAACGGAACATGATCTGCCTCCAAAATATCGATCTTGATCGCCTGTTGATACATGATCACCGTTCCGCGGTCAAGGCAACCTGTCCGCTGATTGCAACCCCGCCGCCCGATGGTATAGTATCGCACAATAGATAATAGAGGGGAACGGAGGGAGAGACTGATGGGAAAGGAAAACGGACCGATAGAAAGAGAACTTCGCCTGGTTCAGGTCTTCTGGGGCGGCGGTCGCGGAAAGACGAGCGCGGCAACAGGGACAGCCGTGCGAGCGTTGGGCCATGGCCTTAACGTACACCTGATCCACTTCTTCAAAGGCGGGAGCGGAACGGATGCGGAAGCCGATGAATACGGCGAGCTGGTCGCCCTGCGTAGATTCGATAACTTTTCGCACGAACAGTTTGGGATCTCTTCCTGGATCGCCGGCAAGCCGACACCGGAGCAGCGCAAGGCCGGACAGGAGGCGCTGGAGGTATCGACCAAGACGATCGCATCTGGAGAATACGACCTGGTGATCCTGGATGAGATCCTGTACGCCATCTCGCTCGACGTCATAGAGGTCTCCGATCTGCTGAAACTGTTAACGCTGAGGTCCCCACAGACCGAGGTCATCCTGACAGGAAGCCACCTCCGTATCCCCGAGATCGAAGAGGTAGCCGACCAAGTGACCGAGATCAAGAAGGTGAAGCACCCGTACGATCGGGGAATATCAGCCCGAAAAGGGATTGACTACTGATTGTGAATCCCGCCTGCCTTACGCTCCACGCAGTGCCGCTAGAACGATCTCCCGAGCGAGAAGCACGCGTTCCTCAGGGCTCTCCAAGAACGGTCCTACATCTTCAACAGCCTGCACGAAATCCATTTTCCGCAGCCTGTCTTCGACAACTGCCTTCCAGGTTGCGGCCGTCACCTCTCCACCACTCCAGTTAGTCTGGGTTAAGGCGTTCTGCAACAACACCAGATTCGGCGACGTCGGTTCCGATCGAGAAAGGTACCAGAGTAGATCGTAGAGATCACGACCCTTTGTGCAGGGTCTCGTCAGCAGCGCGTGAAGCTTACCTGCCATCATCGAGGGAAGATCGTGATGGAAAATCGCAATGAGAAAGTGCCGATTGACTATGGTCGTCTTCGTGGTGGCCCCGGCGGGCGGATTTGTGTCGATCTCGAGCTTGATGGACAACTTCTCGGTGCGGTGTGATGTTAGTCCGGCATCATACAGCAACCCGGGCAAACGAATAAACGCCGCGTACACCGGCTCAACCTCGCGCGGATGCATCGTGACATCGAAGCCCGCCTTTTCCAGATCCGATTTGATCCGATCCAGAATTCGTCGAAAGCTGTACCCCTCTGCTCGCTCCAAGGAGAAATCAGGCTCTTCGTCGTTTTAAGTGGGTAACTGTTTCTAGATTCACATGCGCACGAGG
>JAJOKK010000006.1 GCA_021129875.1 Candidatus Bipolaricaulota bacterium | reverse complement strand
TCAACCTCTCAACCTCTCAACCTCTCAACTTCATCAACACCCTCCCCGCAGACCGCTGCGCTCATTTAAACGCTTCGACCTTATGCTCGCTCTATTTTACACTGTTCCGCCCGGCTGGCGCGATTGAATCGGCAGACATTTTTAGGCTTCTCACTGTTTCGCCTGCCTATGCTGTGAGGCAGATAGGAGTGGTAATTGGCGATGGCCAGTGAGCGTGTTCACAATTCTTCCTCTTGGTTGAAACGCCAACAGCTTTTCTCTCACTCGTTTGTTTCCAAATAGACGCAAGATGTAACGGGATGTGGCTTAACCTCCACTGTATGCTAGAAAAATTCCGCCGGAACGGCGGCGCACCTAGGCTTAAGCCCTGCTGCATGGATGCCCTACTTCAAGGTGGGGGGAAGGACGATCTTGCCAAAGTTCTTCTCGTAACGGGTTATATTCTCCCCGATCGCCTGAAAGAGCCGCTTCATGTGCCCAGGGTTCAGGATAACCCGCGTGGCAAGGAGCGCTTGATCGGATTTTGTGCTCTGCCCCTGAGGATCGAGGAACAGAAAATCGATGACAAACTCCTCTTTACGATGAGAGATCAACGCCATATTGGAATAGACCCCGCTCCGTACGCTGTTGTCCGCTGTAATCTGCATCTGTCTGTCTGCCATATAGTTTTTTTACCTCCGATATTGTCCTAACGATAATAGCCCGTTTCAATCGAATCAGCAAGAGGTCTCACGAACTAACGGCCCAGGAAACGATTAAAGAATCGCTCGATCAGCTCCTGATGGTGGCCGGGAAGGAGAATGTGATGATTCCCCAGCGGGGTGGTGAGGAGAGGTTCGAGCGGATCGCTCACCGCAATGACGACCTGGGTCCGGCAGAGGTCCTCCCTCTCCGAGGCACCGGTGATCGTCCCTTGGCAGACGAACAGGCGGTTGAGGCGCTCCCCACCGAGGCGGAGCAGGGTGCAGGGGCCCTCGGGGATCTTCGCGGCTATCCCCACGCCGAGTCCAGACTCGAAGTGGCTGCGGATCACGTAGCTCGTCGCCAGAGAGAGAGGGCAGGTACAGTGGGCGATGACCAGGTTCCTCTCCGCCGTATCGATCTCGACGATGTTCGCCGTGAATGCCGGCTCCCCCGACAACAGAGAACCTACATACAGGGAGAAGAGTGCCTGCATGTCGCCCTCACACCCTGCAGGAACCTGCTCATCGTTCAACCGGGATATGGCATAGCACCCGGTGTTCTGCAGCCGTGTTACAAGATCGAAGCAGCGAACAGTGCATGAGGAGAGCCGCCGCTCATCTACGAGGGAACGGAGAGCGTCGTAGATGGCAACGCTTGCCCGAAGCTCGTCCTTGCTCGCTTCGCTCACCATTTCTGCCCCTTTCGCAAACCGTGAGATCTCCTTGCGCGACGGACGGGCTGCAGTAACCCGTTCGATCAACTCGTCGATCGGGATATCTATAAGCTCAATCCCCAGACTGCCTTTCAGGAAAGCACGGTCGACATCACTCGCTACCAGCCAGTCTGACGCCCCACCGATCAGGCCGACGCGGCTGAAGCGGAGCGCCTCCCATACCGAAGCGATCCGCAATTCGCGTGCCAGGCCGGCGGCGATCCTCTGCGGTGAACCGAACAGGATCTCCCCTTCTCCCCCGTCCCTGCGAATACGGGCGAGGACCTCCAAGCAGGCGGGGAGCGAGTTGTGCCCAGGGTGGGCGAGGAGAAGCACCGGAGAGGGAATCTTGGCGATGGTCTTCAACACGTCCCGCTCCACCCCGCCGGTCAGGACAAGAGTAGCTGCAACCCCCTCACCCGTGGGGGTCTCCACCTCCTCAAGCGCAAAATCGCCAGCCTGCGCGATCTCAGAGAGCAAACGTTCCTTAAGACGGGTTATCTCCCGCTCGTCGTGGAGGCGCGAACCCCGCACAACTACCTCGATCTTATTCATACCCTGATCCTATGCGCAAAATAGCCCGGCCTGGTAAGGAAGGGTAGACCTCGCCACCGGACACCGGTCACCCACGAAAGTCCTGTTTGGAACAGAGCCAAGGTGTCCCGTTTCCCTCTCCCCACCATTTATCGAATCGGTAGCCAATGAATGGGGCGATACAGGCTGTGGAAAACCCCTTCTCCTTGTGTGTTACGAAGCAAGACCGGCGGTACAACAAAAGCTTTCACCGTCTCGGGGGGTGCAGTAGCCGGAGAAGGATTTACTCCACCCCCCAAGAACGCAGAGCACGCAGAGAGTGGAATAGGAACCTGAATGCTTGATCTCTGCGTTCTCTGCG
>JAJOKK010000179.1 GCA_021129875.1 Candidatus Bipolaricaulota bacterium | reverse complement strand
CATCTTTTCTTTGTTTTCCTTGATATGTTCTGCGTTTGAACTCTACTTCCATTTCCAGATCGACAACCTGCCGTTTGAGTTATGGATCAATCCGGCTTCAGTGGGCGTTTGGAGGGCCGTGTTGGCACTACTTGTGCCATAGCCAGGATGGCCACAAGACCCAGTCCTATGAAGAGGAAAAGTTTGCTGTATCCCGGCGCTTCCACGATTATCCCTGTCAAGAGATATGCCCAGCTCACACCGAGTACGGCAAACCATATACCAGTACGGAGTGGAGAGCGCACATTTACCCTGTTACGCCAAATAGAGAGAAGCAATCCCCCTCCTATAAATCCTATAATCATTGTAGCCGGATACCCCCATGGAGGCATAAGCTCCCATGGAGGCACAACTTTACCCGTGTCGTCCCACAACCACACCAGCCACCCGATTAGAGGGTGTAACCCTAGCCCCATCAACAACGTCAACAACGTATCCGAAGCTTCTATCCAACGCTTCGCTCTTCTTGATTCGATGATCATTCCCCCTGCAACTCCTCGCCCATCGGGCTCTGCTTGCCATCGCGATCAGATTGTAGGTCGAGCCCACACCGGAGACAAACCCCACTTTGAGCAGGAGCACCAATACCAGCGCCGGCCGTTTCCGTAGCTTGGCTTGGAAACTATGAGGTATATGTGCTGCCACCCACTGATAATCCTGCGATCTCGCCGGATCGACAAAAGGGCGATTATCCTATTGCGCTGCGTCATACGTCAGCGCGAACACCGTGTCTGTCAACCGGCGTTTGAACGAGTCGTTATCGCTGAACTGCTTGAACAGTTCCGTGTCATCTTTCAGCAGTGCTGTCATCACTCGGACAAGCGCCTTGTCGTGCTCGATACGAGCGTTCTGCTTGTCGGAATTCTTGATAGCGTTCTGATAGGCCGTGTCGGCTGATACACGTGCAGGAATCTCTTCGGTTATGAGCTTGTAAATCCGATCCTTATCGGTCCAATCGATGTTGCCAAACTGCTCATTGAACGTCTGGATAATATTGCTGAGCACATCCATCTCTGGTTCGGGTCTGTGCCCATCACCACCGATGGGGACAGGATCGATTTCGCCCTCCTCATCCGGCAGCTGGATGCTCATGGACATCTTCTTTTCCACACGATAGCTATCCATATCGATCGCTTCAAGAATGCCGCGCGATAGGTCTTCGTCCTTCGGCGCCGGCAACTTGGGAACGAGGAAGCTGAGGAATATTGCCAGTATTTCCCATTCACGATTTGTGTACGGAAGGATCGAGGCAAGGAAGTTGTATGTGCGAATAAAGGCCTTCGCCTTGCCCTTGAACCGCACCTGCTGATCCTCATCGAGGTCCTGATTGTACCTGGTGACGCAATTATCCAGGATTGGGTCAAGCCGCTCGCGCCCTTCACTGTCAAGATACAAGGTTACGAGTTCTTCCACTTGCGCGTCAGAATAGATCTGCTGCCCATCCAGTTCGCCTTTCAAGTCGTGCAGTTTGTTGGGGTCTGTCTCCGCGCTGAGAATCGTCGTCTTGTAGTAGTCAGAGAATGCCGCCTGAATCGTGTCAGCATCGTTCATGAAATCGAGCACGAACACGTCATGCTTCTTGGGATGAGCGCGATTCAAACGGGAGAGTGTCTGCACCGCTTTGATATTGGACAGAGGCTTATCAACGTACATCGTGTGCAGCAGAGGCTCATCATAGCCGGTCTGAAACTTCTCAGCGCAAACAAGGATCCGATACGGCTCTTCTTGGATCTTGTCAGCGATCTTGCTGCTGGGAAACCGATTGAGCGAAGTTTCCGTGACCTTGATACCGTCGCAATCATGCTCTCCGGAGAACGCGATGATCGCACTGTGGGGACTCTTCGACTCTTCCAGATACTTGCATATCGCGTGGTAATACTGGATGGCGCGGTGAATTCCGCTGGTTACGACCATTGCTCGTGCTTGCCCGCCGATCTTTCCGAGGCCGACTACCTGCTCGTGGTAGTGGTCGACAATGATCTCGGCCTTCAGCCGGATGGCGTGATCGTTCGACTCAACGTAGCGCCGCAGCTTCTTGCGCGCCTTCTTGGTGTCATACTCCGGATCGCCTTCCACTGTCTTGGTCAGGCGGTAGTAGCTGTCCACCGGTGTGTAGCTTGCCAGAACATCGAGGATGAAGCCCTCTTGGATCGCCTGCTTCATCGTGTAACTGTGGAACGGCATGTGACGGATATTCCCATCGATCGGCGGGAGCGGCTCGCCGAAGATCTCCAGTGTCTTGTTCTTCGGCGT
>JAJOKK010000132.1 GCA_021129875.1 Candidatus Bipolaricaulota bacterium | reverse complement strand
CTCAGTTCCTGCCCTGCAATTTACCATTTACTATTTACTATTTACCATTTCACTCATCACTACGGCCTCTTGGGGTACACTAGCAATAATCCGTGTGTGTCGGTGTCCATTCGTGGTTCTTTCCTCCCTCGAACGCGGGGTTTAGGGATGGGTTTACTGAATACGTACGATCAGAGGATAGAGAGCATTTCTCTCTAACAGAACAAGCTCACCCGCCGACGAGCCACAGGCCGACGCGCTGCGCTAGGTAGACCCCCATTACGAGCACCGGGTAGAGGATGAAAAGGGAGAGGACTAGCGGGAAAACCTGGAACATCCCTCCTTTTACTCTCCCGGGCCAGGCAAACCCTTCGGCAAACAGGTAGTCAACAGGTGGGCGCGGATACGGCCACTCTCCTTTCCCAGCGGTAATCAGTCCGATCAGCGCGCGGAAGGGTGACCTCTCGAGCATTCTCCGCCGTAGGTGGAGGAAGATGCCGATGAGGAAAGTGACGTAGGTAAGAAGAGGGATCGCTCCCCCAGTAATCGCTATCACGTTGAACAATCCGTGGAGGAGGACGGCAAAGAGAAATCCACCGATGATCCAGAGGGCTCTATCGCGGGGGCGTGCTAGGAAACGGGCGTGACCGAGGAGGAACCCAGCAAGGGCGTTGATTATGATGTGTCCGGGGAAGGCACGGGCAAAGATTAGCATCCGCAACGCCCGGTGAAACTGCCCGATGTCGTCGCCGGTCCATGCAGGGTAAGTGCCGCCGAACAGGAACCAGAAGTCTTCGTAGATCCCGAAGCCAACCCCGAGGATGCCGCAGTAGATAACTAAATCGATCGGTTCGGCAAGGTCAGGGAACTTGAACCGCCAGATCGTAATCGCGATGATCAGAAACTTAACCCCTTCCTCGATCAATCCGGCCCTGACAAAGGCATTAAACAGAATTCCACCGTCCTCCAAGGGGAGGAGCCGGTTGATGACGACGACCGGGATCACCGCGATCATCCCCAGGGTGAAGACCACAGTCACCGTCGTCGCCGGAAGGCGACGGAAGGGGTTGCTGCGGTAGAGGACGAATATGTATAGGATCGATAGCCCAGCAGCAAGGTAGATCATCTGGATGAACAGGCTCATCGCACAAGCCCGTGGATGCAGCGAGAAGGCCTACGCAGACCGCTTCCCCTACATGAATCTCTGAAGCACATAGTAATAGTAGAAGAAGAAGACCGGCAGCGAGAACAGGAGGCTGTCAATCCGATCGAGCGCCCCGCCGTGGCCGGGGAGGAAGGTGCCAGAGTCCTTTACACCGGCGGCCCGCTTCAGCTTCGACTCGAAGATGTCCCCGAGTTGCACGGCTCCCCCAACAAGTATGGTCACGGCGATGATGTGCGGGAACCCCTCCCAGAACACGAACTGCCGCCACTCCGGAGAGATGATGGCACCGACCAGCGCGCCGATGAGCGTAAAGACAAACCCTCCGACGACCCCTGCCCACGTCTTCTTCGGGCTGACGTTCGGGAACGCTTGCCGCCGTCCGATCAGGCTCCCGATCAGGTAGGCCCCGGCGTCGTAGCCCCACGCCATGAGGAGGAAGACGATTGTGAGGGCGGCGCCGACGCCCGGTCGATCGGCCGGGCCACTGGTGTAGATCCGGTAGAGGAAATGGAGGAGCCAGGGGATGTACAGGAGTCCAAAAACACCGGCGACCGTCTGGAGAAACCCCACCCGGTGAGGAAGGCTGCCGAGGTAGCGCAAGACTTGATAGGCGATTGCCAGGAGCAAGACAAGGTCTCCGTAGCGGCCGTCAAAGATGACGTAGCCGAAGGTGAGGATAGGTATCCAGATAAGGAATTCCGGCGCGGCAAGTGGGACCCCGAGTCGTTTCATCAGCTGCAGGTATTCGATCGCTGCGGGGTAAGCGACGACGAGGATCAGAAAGCCGGCGATCCACTGTATGTCGAACCTCGTCCCCATGTAGAGGATGGCGAAGACTAACCCTCCTCCCCCTACCGCGCTCAACACCCGCTTTATCAGGTTGACCGGATTCAGGTTCATGGGCATCCTCTGCTGGATACCCTCCAGCTTGCTGGGGGGCGGAAAGCGGAGATGCGCCGTAGGTGCAGTGGCCTGCTCTTTATGCGGGCTATATGAGCTATGTCAGAAACAACCTCCAGAACGTCGGGCACAAGACCCACCACTATATCTATCTTTCTGTACCTTGCCTGCCTGTCAAGTGAGTAAGGCAGACAGGTGTGCACCGTTCTCCTAAATCGAGAACGCATTCCAGCAAGCATTAATCCATCTA
>JAJOKK010000150.1 GCA_021129875.1 Candidatus Bipolaricaulota bacterium | reverse complement strand
TTGTCGCTCCACAGCATATGGCTGCCGGCCGCCTGGACCAAGGGAACGTTCTTCTAGACCTTGTGGTGGTCGACTCCGGCCTCGGTGTAACTCCCACCTTACACTATTTCGTCGGTGGAGTATGGGCGCCGGGAATTGCTTTGCCCGCTGGGACTAATCCGAGTTTTGTCACAGTAGCAGACCTCAATAACGATAGGTGGGATGACGTCATTGTTGCAGACAGTAGTCGGGCCGGCCGCAGGATTCACATATACATGAATTCTGCCGGCACTCTTCCGGCAACGCCCACGTGGACGATCCCGGTAGGTAGTTTTGATCCTGTAGGGATAGATACTGCGGATTTCAACGGCGACGGATTCATCGACATTGTTGTTGTCGGAAACGATGAATCCAATGGTGGATGGGCTCGCGTTTTCCTAAACACCGTAAACCCGTCGGGTTTTGTCCCGCTGGGGGCCCCTTTGCAGACGTGGGGTCTCGGAACCACCTTTGTAAAAGCCTTCGATGCCGATGGGCACGGCAGACCCGAGTTCGTGACCGCCAACCACGCCAGCCAGACCATTACCGTCTTCCTTACGGAGACGCTCCAGCGAGCTACTGCGGCCAACGTAGTCACCCGCCCGATGATGGGTTTGGCAAATTACCGCAAGGCGACCATTAAGATCGCGCCGATCTTCAAGTTTTCTTTGCACTGTGGATACCATCCGACATCGATCACAGCGCAAGATTTTGATCTTAACGGTAAGATGGACATAGCGATTACTCTGGAATCCGCGACCCCGGTGATCGATCCTCAACAACCGTCCTGCATCAAGATCATCTTCGACGTAGCCAGCGGTTTTCAGGGTAGTGCCGGCTTCGTCCAGATCAGCCACGCCGAGGTAGTGCGCAGAGCGAGGGCAAGTGGGCAAGATCTGCCGCAAGTAGAGACGATCTGCGCTCCTTGCCAAACAGAGGGTGATTCAAAAAATCCATAACCCCCTCAGAGCAGAGGGGGATAGGCGAGGGAGAACCTCCCTCAATACCGAGTGATCGACTCGCAGACGAACAGGCGGAGGCACTTCCATGTGCCCCCGCCCCTCCTCAGGCTGAGGCAGCTCCGCCTGAGGAGCAGAGGGCGCTAGGTGAGGACGAACCGCCCTTAATACCGAGCGATCAACCCGAGAAAGCCGCTCCAGACGTACCGGCGGAGGCGCTTCCATGCCCCCCCGCCCCTCCGCCGGTTGAGGTAGCTCCGCCTGAACCGCCGGTTCCGCCTGCAGAAGCGGCGCCAGAGGCTCCACCAATGATCGAAGAACCGACTCCAGTGCCTGAAGAAAGGGATATTCCTCCCCCTGCGATTGCTCGTGATATCACGTTCTCGCGGTTAACGGTCAGCCTGCTAAGGTTCGTCCGCTTCACCGATTTTGTCCCGTACGACTATAATAGCGACGGGATCATCGATATCCTCGCATTGACCTTCAGACTGAGCACCGGCCACGGCTTCAGCGGGATCGGGAACGGCCTCTTCACCGAAGGGCCGAGCTTTGACCTTCCGTTCCGACCGACCGCGGCAGTGTCGCTCGGCGGCTTCGACAACGAGATCAGCGGCCTCTTTCTTGTCAGCGCGACAGGGACCATATCGCTCTTCTGCCTTCGTACGGCGAATCCGTCAACGGCCTCCCAAGGCTCGGCTTTCTTTGTCTTCCGCGTAGATACCGCCGACGGCCCGATCCTTGCCGTTCACGGTCTGGATGAGGCCTCCGTACGCATCTATCGTCCGGTGAACGGGGTACTGCAGAATAAGGGAGAACATCCGGCGCTGAGAACCAGAGATCTTATTGACTGGTACAATAAGATCACGATTTGGCTCTCTCCAGACGATCAGAAACCATTCCCACTGCCGCCGATCGGGCTGGAGAAGACGGCACGCGTCGCGGATCTCAACGGCGATCTCATTCCGGATCTTATCTACTACAATTCCGGAGAGCTTGTCTTTCGCCTCAGTTGGGAGGGAGAGCCTCTTGTGAAAGAACGGACAGTTCCCTTCCATACGAGACCTGCGGCGTTGCGAATCGCAGATGTCGATAATAACGGTTTCCCAGATGTACTCGCGCTGATCGAACAGTCAGGCACCCTGGAGGTGTATCTAGTAACCCCTAAATAAGATTTATTGCGTCATTCTTAACAGCCTGAAGTGGGACCCATTATGCTGACCGGGTCCCGCTTCGCTTTAATTTCCTTGAACCTCAGGAGCGAATCAACTCTGATCAAGGAGCAACCGAGGTTTATCGCCCAGCTGACACTTACCCACACGTAAGACCGTGGGTCATGGACTAGCCCTCTCATTGG
>JAJOKK010000011.1 GCA_021129875.1 Candidatus Bipolaricaulota bacterium | reverse complement strand
AGCCAGACTATAAACGTGAACACGATCGAGGACCTGATCGACGAGCTCGATGAGACGTTCAACGTTAACCTGGCAACCCCGAGTAACGCCACAATCGCCGATCCGCAGGGAGTGGGGACGATCATCGATGATGACGGGATTCCCTCGATCACGATCGACGACGTAAGCATCAACGAAAGGGACACAGCCATGTTCACTATTTCTCTGTCCAATCCGAGTGCAAACACGATCACAGTCGATTACGCGACAGTGGATGGGCCAGCACTTGCCGGGGCTGATTACACAACAGCAACCGGCACGGTCATCTTCCTCCCCGGTCAGATCTCACAGTCGGTGACAGTAAACACGATTGAGGACCTGATCGACGAGCCGGATGAGACGTTCAGCGTCAACCTGACAAACGTTACCGGGACAGCAAACTTGATCGACAACCAGGGAGTAGGGACGATCCTCGATGATGACGGGATTCCCTTGATTACGATCGGCGACGTAAGTGTCAACGAAGGCGACACCGTCACATTCACCATCAGTCTGTCCAACCCAAGCTCCGCTGCGATTACGGTCGTCTACGTAGCAGTAGCTGGGACGGCACTCGCCGGGATTGACTACACAGCTACAAGCGGCACGGTCACCTTCCTCCCTGGCCAGATCTCACAATCGGTGACAGTGAACACGCTCACGGACCTGATCGACGAGCCGGATGAGACGTTCAACGTCGACCTGGTAAACGCGAGCAACGCCATAATTGCCGATCTGCAGGGCGTGGGGACGATCCTCGATGATGATGTCAACAGCCCGCCGGTGGCGGTGGGCGATGGTTACGCCATGGCCGCCGATACCCCATTGCTCGTCACAACTCCGGGTATCCTCGCCAACGACTCTGATCTGGAGGGCGATCCGATCACGGCGATCCTTGTCATTAATGTCGCTAACGGCGTGCTGGTTCTGAACCCGGATGGCTCGTTCAGTTATACCCCAAATCAGGGATTCAGCGGCACGGATAGTTTCTCCTATATGGCTAATGACGGGGTGTCAAATTCCAATATTATCACCGTTACAATAGACGTTGCTGTGGGCGAGGTTGAAAATGAGCCTCCGCTCGCCAATACTGACTTTCCCGCAACAGTCGAAGATACGGCCGTTGATATTAACATTGTCTTCAACGATATCGGTCCTGATGGGGCGATAGATCCCGCAACAGTGCTCGTTATCGCCCCTCCCACCGATGGCTCGGTCGTAGTCAATCCAGACGGCACAGTGACCTACACACCCGATCCCGGATTCATCGGAACTGACACGTTCACCTACACAGTCGATGACGTCGAAGGACTCACGTCGAATGTCGCCACAGTGACCGTGTCGGTCACCCCTATCCCGATAGGGGCGGATCTATCGTTGGAGAAGACCGTCGATAACGCCACCCCCAGTGAAGGCGATACGATCATCTACACTATCACACTAACCAGCAACGGGCCGGGCGATGCAACGGGCGTGGAAATCACCGCTCTGTTGCCACCCGGTCTTACTTATGTAACCGACAACAGCGGTGGCGCCTACGACAGCGACACGGGCATCTGGAATGTCGGCAGCCTGCCCAGTGGAGCGCTCGCCATATTGGAGATCACAGTCACAGTGGACACTGGAACCGCCGGGACGACGATCACCAACACGGCTGCGGTGACAGACTCTGATCAGCCGGATCCAGACAACATCAATAATAGTGCCGGCATCGACATCAGCATCAACATCTTGGTTCCTGAAGAAATAGTTGGTGGAGGTGGTGTGGTGGTGAACCCGGGCGAAGGGCGGGTGATCATCAGCGAGATTGCCTGGATGGGAACGGCCGCTGATTCGCGCGATGAGTGGATAGAGCTGCGCAACCTGGGGACGACCCCTGTTGATCTGACCGGCTGGACCCTGCGTTGGCAGCGAAGGCATCCGATCGCTGAAGAAGACTACCGTTGGAAAGTGGTGGACCTCTCTGGCATGATGATGCCGGCAGCGATCTCTGCGCACGATCTCGCCGCCAGGGACCCCATTCCGTCTATCGAATTCATTAGACGAGAGACAGATCACCTTTCATGGCGGGCCATCTGGGAACCCGAAGAGGAGGACGGAAGCTACTTTACCCTGCAACGCTGGCACGACGAGACCGTGAGCGACGTTGGTGCTGATCTGCTCTTCGATACCACGCCGCCGTACGAGATGGATTTCTCCGATTACGGAGACGTGATCGCGCTGTTGAACGATCTTGGCGAGGTGGTGGATACAGCAAACGCGTTCGCCTCCAGGCCGGGGGACGGTTGGCCGGCCGGTGATGCAAGAACCTTTGCCACAATGGAACGGACGGAT
>JAJOKK010000165.1 GCA_021129875.1 Candidatus Bipolaricaulota bacterium | reverse complement strand
GGAGTGGCCGAGATGCTGCATTCGTTGGTTCCCTTGTTCAACGATGCTGGAATCAAGACACGCTGGGAGGTGATCGAAGGGACCTCTTCATTCTTTGACACGACAAAGCAGATCCACAACGCCATGCAAGGAGGCAGGGTCGAGTTCGACAAGGATATGCAGAAGGAGTATGAACGGATCAATCAGCAAAACGCGGAACTGCTTGATTTCAACGCCGATGTTGTTGTGATTCACGATCCTCAACCCCTCCCCCTCATCGACTATAACACCAAGAAATCCCCATGGATCTGGCGCTGTCACATCGATTTCTCCGCTCCTGACAAGGGTGTCTGGGCGATGTTGAAACCGTTCGTCGCACGTTACGATGCGATGGTCATCTCCTCTGAATCGTTTATGAAGCACGAGCTTTCCGTGCTGACCAGCATCATCCCCCCGGCGACCGACCCGTTCTCCGCGATCAATAGAGATCTGTCGCAGGAGGCGGTCGCAGCCAAACTTGCTGAGTACGATATTCCACAGGGGGTCCCGCTCATCGCTCAAGTCTCACGGTTCGATAAGTGGAAGGACCCCCTTGGCGTGCTCGAGGCCTTCCGCCGGGTTCGGCAGGAGACCGACTGTCACCTGGTGATGCTGGGGAACATGGCGAGCGACGATCCGGAAGGGCCCAAGATCTACGCCGATGTCGCCGCGCAGGCGGATAAGCTTGACGGAGTTCAACTGATCACAGAATCCGACCCACTTCTGGTCAACGCCCTGCAGCGCACCGCAGCGGTGGTGCTCCAGCTCTCTCGTAAAGAAGGGTTCGGCCTGACCGTCTCCGAGGCGCTATGGAAGGGGACTCCGGTGGTCGCCACAAGGGTGGGTGGAATTCCGTTGCAGATCGAAGACGGGCGCACCGGCTTCCTCGTCGATTACGCGGACTACGATGCGGTCGCCGAGCGGGTATTGCAGATCCTAGGCGATCCGGATCTTGGGGTCGAACTCGGAAGGGAGGGGAGGGAACACGTGCGGAAGAACTTCCTTATGCCCCGTCTCCTCCTCGACTGGTTGCAGGTCCTCGCCAAAGTCAGTTGAACGAACAGCCATGTCGGAACTGAGATGCGGACCGTTCGCCGATCAGTGGGTGATCAGCGCCCCGGAACGGGGTAGACGCCCATCAGACTACCGCAGAGAGGAAGAAGAGAGGAGTAAAGAGGAAGACTGCCCGTTCTGCCCCGGGAACGAACAGATGACCCCGCCGGAGATCTACCGGGTGACCGGAGAAGACCGTCGTTGGCGGGTACGGGTGGTCCCGAACAAGTTCCCCGCACTACAAGATCAGCCACGACTCGACCGCGAGGCCGTGGCAGACGTCTTCGTCCGGGTGAACGGAGTCGGGTCACACGAAGTGGTGATCGATAGTCCTGAACACAGAAAGGAGATCCCCGACCTCCCGTTAGAACAGATTGAACTCATCATTGACACCTACGTGCTGCGGCTGAGGGCGCTGATGGAGAAGAGCGCCCACCGCTACGTCCTTCTGTTCAAGAACCACGGGAAGGAGGCCGGCGCATCGTTGGCGCACCCCCACTCGCAGATCATCGCCGCCCCGATCGTCCCCCCGGCGGTTGAAGCCCGGCTGCAAGCGGCTAAGGCATACTACAAAAAGAAGAGGCGCTGCCCTTTCTGCGACATCCTGGTCGAGGAGATCCGTTGCGGTGAGCGGATCATCGAAGAGGCGGACGGATACGTTCTTCTTGCCCCGTACGACTCTCGGTTCCCGTTTGAGATGGCGATCTACCCACGCGATCACGCACATGACTTCACCGCGATCACCGCCGAGCAGAGGAGAGGCCTGGCCCGCGTTCTCAAGAGAACCCTATCGCGGCTGAAGTGCCTGCTGGAAGACCCTCCGTACAACCTGATCCTGCAGACCGCGCTCAACTCTCGGGAAGAGACGACCGCTGGCCAGAAGGTGTTGTCAAGCAGCAGCCACTGGCGGATCGAGATCATCCCCCGTCTGACCAGGATGGCCGGTTTCGAGTGGGGAAGCGGTCTTCACATCAACCCAACCCCCCCCGAGGAGGCGGCGCGCTACCTGCGGGAGGTCGCGATCACCGGGTAGATTCCCCTTTGAGCGGAGCGGGCGCTTTGATCAGATCCGGCTCTTGTCGGTGCAAAGATAAACATATTGTAAACCAGGTTGTTACACGAACCTCTTTTCCTTGCGTGTTGCGAAGTAAGACCGGAGGTCCGACAGAAGCTTTCACCGTCTCGGGGGGTGTAGTAGCCGGAGAGGGACTTACTACACCCCCCCAAGAACGCAGAGTGCGCCGAGAGTGGAACGAGATCCTTAATGCTTCATCTCAGCGATCTTTGCGCCCCTGGGGGGTGTAGTA
>JAJOKK010000010.1 GCA_021129875.1 Candidatus Bipolaricaulota bacterium | reverse complement strand
TCGCCCACCGCGGGCTCTCCTTCATCGACGTGATCCAACCGTGCATCATCTGGGAGCTTGCGTCAGCGATCCCACCGCGGGCGATTCTACCGTACGTAGCGAGTTCGATACGCCGCCCTATGAGCAAGCCGGATATGATCGCATCTCCGACGACGAAGTGCTGTGCGAAGGCCGCAAGACGGTCGGTTCTGCCGGCTACTACCATGATTGCTATAACAAAATGCACGCAACTCTCAGAAGCAGAACGCGCGATTCTGGAAAGCTTTGCCGCTCAGTCCCAAGAGGTGTTTTGCGACGCCCAGGAATTTATCAGTCTGGTCTCGCCAAGGAAACAGGGGGCGGAGGCTGATCGTAATGTGTAAGGCCCAACAGGTATTATTCTTCATGGAGGCACGAAAGATGGTAGAACTTAACTTCACATTGTCAAATTGGTAAAAATGGTGCATTCTAAGGCTAAAACTTTAAGGAGGCCTAGACAATGCCATATAAACTTAATGCCAGGGGGCCTGCGAACGAAGGCAGCGGCGGTGATTCGGTTCCATCGGAAGTTTGAGCAGTGCTTTCAGACCAAAAGTCGCACCGTGGCCGCCCATGCGCTCGATTATCAGTTGTTTGGCAACTCGCGGAGGAATATGAGTCGGATGGCCAACGAGGGGATCAGGATTGTGGAGAAAAGTTTTGAAGGGTGATAAATTCGATGAACATGAAGGACTACCTGGATCAGCTTGAGAGCAAAACCCTAGAATTTAAAGAAGATCTGCCTTCAAGCAGGCGGCTTGCCCAGACCGTTTGTGCTTTCGCAAACGGCGCCGGGGGAAAGTTGATCATCGGCGTAAGGGACGAACCGCGGGAGATCATGGGAATAGCCTCTGATAAGGTGATCGACTACGAAGAGCGGATCTCCAATACGATCTTTGATAGCATCAAACCGACCGTTTCCATGCGGGTGACCACCCATCATCTGGGGGAAGAGGATGCCCTCCTACTTGTAATCGAGGTCTACCCCGGTAATCTTAAGCCCTCTTATCTGAAAGGCAGGGGGGGGTGATGAAGGAACCTATATTCGAGTAGGATCGACGACTCGCCGAGCGAGCCCTGAAATAATTCAAGAGCTGCGAAGACAACAGCGCAACATCGGTTATGATTCTACTCCAGCTTATAAAGTAGATTTAGATGCTATCAATCAGGATTACATAAAGGAGTACATCGAGCGACGCTACCAGGTCCGCGACATTCCCAAAGCGGAGCCCAATAAGGCACTGTTGAAGCGTATCGGTGTCCTTACCGAAGAGGGAGGTGAACTTTATCCTTCTGTAGCCGGTATCATGCTATTCTCGGATAAAACCGGCGAATATTATCCTCAGGCCAAGCTGAAATGTGCCAGGTTTAAAGGGCCCGGTATGGGTGAATTTCTTGACCAGAAGGAAATCGTTTCACCCTTATACAAACAAGTAGAAGAGGTGATCGGCTTCTTTAAGGGTAACGTGAGACGAGGAGCTAAGATCGAGGGCATTTATCGTGAGGAGAGGTATGAGTATCCAGAAGTGGCCGTACGGGAGGCCGTTACCAACGCCATCTGTCACCGTGATTACAGCATTTCCGGCTCTGATATCAAGTTTGCCATCTTCGACGACCGGATTGAGGTCACAAGTCCCGGAGCGCTTCCCGGAGGGCTCACCATCACCAAATTGGGCATAGGCATCTCTGAGATAAGGAATAGAGTGATTGCCAGGATATTTAACGAGATGGGGTTGGTCGAACAATGGGGCACCGGAATCTACCGGATGAGGGAGGCGATGGGTGAATGGGGGCTAATCGAACCGGAGTTTCGCGAGCAAGGTAATTTCTTCAAGGTGATCCTTTGGAAAGAGCCTGCCAGGGCCGAGGGTGGGCGAACATTCCCCGTTGATCTCGATCAGGATCAGCAGGTTTTGCTATTCGCTGCTTGGGAACGCGGTAGAGTGACGACTCCCGAAGGGATGAGGCTCATCGGCAAAAGTGACCGAACCGTCCAGAAGAAACTGAAGGACTTGGAAGAGCGGGGGCTTCTCCGCTGGACTGGACAGAGCAGGCAAGACCCAACAGGTTACTACGAACCAGTTGGCCCCACTCCGAAGGCCACTTCGAAGTAATTTCGGAGTATTTCGGAGTGGGACGAGGGGGATGCGGTTTGAGGCGAAGGCTTTGCAGTTCGAGGTGGAAGTGGTATTAGGATAGACCGGAGGTGGAGGTCTTGCGGAGTGAGTCTCAGGGGAGGGAGAACGACGTATGGCTGAACCGTTGACGATCACGCTCAAAACCATCACGCCGCTGTGGACCGGCGGGGTAGACGGAACCTGCAACCGGCTGCACGCGACCGGGATCATCGGTAGCCTGCGCTGGTGGTACG
>JAJOKK010000119.1 GCA_021129875.1 Candidatus Bipolaricaulota bacterium | reverse complement strand
ATCTAAGATTTCTCCCTTCGGTCGAAATGACAACTCAGAGTTGACACGACACTAGTGCGCATAACCGCTAACAACCGCTGATAGAACCTTGATCTTATTCAAACGAAGTATGAGCTATCCTCCGCCCCAAAGATACTGCGCTTGCTACCGGCCTACAAGCCTTTTCGCATGAGCGATGATCGACTCCTTTGTGATGCCGAATCGCTCGTACAGAACAGAAGCAGGAGCGCTTGCACCGAAGTGGTCGATCCCGATGATGACGCCGCCCATGCCGACGTAGCGTTCCCATCCAAGGGTGACCCCCGCCTCTACAGCGATACGGGCGCGTACGGCTGACGGTAAGACGCTCTCGCGATAAGCTTGCGACTGCCTGTCGAACAGATCCCAGCTGGGAAGGGCGACCACCCGGACGTTGATCCCGGCAAGGCTTAGTTCCTCACCAGCCGCCAATGCCGGGTGGACCTCCGAGCCGGTCCCGATCAGGATCAGATCCGGGGAAGTCTCACTCGATTGCCACAGAACGTACCCGCCGCGCACAAGCTCTTCTGCCGGCGTGTAGCGATTCCGATCGAGCACAGGAAGGGTTTGACGGCTGAGGATCAGCGCCGTCGGTCCAGTCCTGTTCTCCAATGCCGCCGCCCATGCCTCCCGCACCTCGTTAGCGTCGGACGGGCGGATGACTGTCAGATTGGGAATTATGCGCAGACTCATCGTCTGCTCGATCGGCTGGTGCGTCGGCCCGTCCTCCCCCACTCCGATGCTGTCATGGGTGAAGATGAAGACGACCCGGCTCTTGCTCAACGCAGCGAGGCGGATGGGGGCGCGCATATAATCGGCAAAAGAGAGGAATGTGGCTGTGTATGGGATTATCCCCATATGAGCGGCGATTCCGTTTGCAATCGCCCCCATCGCGTGCTCCCGCACCCCGTAGTGGATATTTCTCCCGACATAGCTCCACTCATCGCCGACCGCCCCTTGGACACCTATGGGCCGCACAGCGGCTACCGCAAAATCACCGTGCCCTTTGAGCCAGGTGTAGGTTGACGGATTCAGGTCGGCCGAGCCGCCCATAAGCTCGGGGAGCGCTGCCGCGATCGCCTGAAGGACACCCTCGGATGCCTTGCGCGTCGCAATCCCGCTTTCATCGGGGGAAAAGACCGGGAGGTCCGCGTCCCACCCTGCGGGTAATTCTCCCGTCACCCGTCGGGTGAACTCAGCGCCAAGGTCGGGGTACTCAGTAACGTAGGCTGCAAGTCGCTCCTCCCACCTCTCCTGCTGCTCTTCCCCTTGTGCGATCGCCCGGCGGAAGTGGGTGAGCGCTGTAGGCGGGATATGGAAAGGTGGTTCTATCGGCCAACCGGCCGCTTCCTTTGTTGCGGCCAATTCCTCCGTCCCCAGTGGGGCACCGTGGACCTTGAACGACCCCTGCTTATGCGGGGCCCCGTCTCCGATCACGGTTCGGATCATGATCAGGGATGGCCTCTTTGTCTCAGCCTTTGCCGCGGTAATGGCATCGCTCAACGCAGCACGGTCGTTCCCGTCGCCCACCCGCTCCACATGCCAGTCCTGCGCCTCGAAGCGCTTCTTCACATCTTCGGTGAACGAGAGATCGGTCGATCCGGCGAGGGAGATCAGGTTGTCGTCATAGAGGATGATCAGCTTCCCCAGGCCAAGGTGCCCGGCAAGGGAGCAGGCCTCGGCAGAGACCCCCTCCATCAGGTCCCCGTCGCCCACAATCACATACGTATGGTGATCGACGATCGTATGCCCGGGACGGTTGTACCGCGCGGCGAGGTGGGCTTCGGATAGCGCGAGCCCTACCGCATTTCCGATCCCCTGACCGAGTGGACCGGTCGTCACCTCGACCCCTGGCGTCAGCCCCCTCTCCGGATGCCCCGGTGTCCTGCTCCCCCACTGACGAAACTCCTTGAGTTCAGCAAGAGGAAGGTCGTAGCCGGTAAGGTGAAGGAGCACATAGAGGAGGCTCGACCCGTGCCCGGCGGAGAGGACGAAGCGGTCGCGGTCCGGCCAATCAGGATCGGACGGGTTGTGCTTCAATCTCTCGCTCCACAGGACATAGGCCATTGCTGCGGCGCCGAGCGGCATCCCTGGGTGTCCTGAATTCGCGTTCTGAATCGCATCGACACTCAGGAAACGGATCGTGTTAACACACTGCCGATCGAGATCTTTCATACTGCCTCCTTGGGCTTAGATTTATTGAGTTCGTTGGGTTTGTTGAGCTCGTTGGGTTCGTATTATTCGTCCTTTGAGCGTTAGAAGCCTCGTAAAATGAAAATCCCTTTTATCTTAATCTTTGAGCCAGTCCCTATTCCATGCACCATGGTAAATGCAAACACGTATCGCAGCAACAATCTTCCGGAAACGGCACCAAAGGGATCCACCTTGGAAAGCGCCAGCGAAAGTCGCCTGCCTGTGCGTTGCACGCAGACAGGCGGCAAGGCCA
>JAJOKK010000118.1 GCA_021129875.1 Candidatus Bipolaricaulota bacterium | reverse complement strand
AATAGGTTGGATACCCCGTACAGGCAGAGGGCGGCGCGGAAGAGGCCGGGGTGGTCGATAAGGGCGCGTAGCACGGTATATCCGCCCGCGCTTCCGCCCATGATCACCATCCGTTCCAGATCGACACGGCCGCTCTCGGCAAGGGACCGCGCCCCGGAGACAACGTCCTCTACATCAGCGATTCCCCAGTTCCCACGCAGCGCTTCGCGGTATTCCCGGCCGTAGCCGGTGCTCCCGCGATAGTTCACCTCGAGGACAGCGTAGCCGCGCGTGGTGAAGAACTGGGTCGCTCCATGGTAGCCGGCTGTGTACTGCGAGGTCGGACCGCCGTGAGCCAGCACTATCACCGGCGGCAGATCGATCCCGGAGAACACGCTGCTGCGGGGTTGATAGTAGAGTCCATGAGCCATCTCTCCGTCAGTAGTCGCCCAATCGATCGGCTCGGGAGTGGACAGGTCGTCGCTGAGGACGGTCTCGGTCGATGAATACCGGTGGATCCGTGGCGTCTGCTTGGCCGCGAGTGAACAGGTGATCACCCGCGCCGGAATCACTGCTGACTGCGCGATCGCGGCAACAGCATCCTCTGTCGGTGAGGGGGTAATCTGCTGCAGGAGGGTGTAGTCGGCAAAATGCTCATCGAGTAGCTCGACCTCTCCGGTCTCGATGTCGACCCTTTTCAATCGATCGCTCCCTCCTTTTCTCGCCCGGTAGACGATCGTTCGTCCATCGCTGCTGAACCCGTAGGTACGCAAGCCCTGCACCCAGGCAGGCAGCGCCAGATCCTCGTCCCCTGCGGTGAGCTGCCGGTCTGTCTTCTCGATCAAATCGTAAAAAAAGAGTGTCCCGTAACCCGGCTCCTCGGAAACGTAGGCGAGTGAACGCCCGTCCGGGGAGAACTCCGGCTGGAAGATCGCCGCGTTCGTCCCGCCCGCGACCCGTTCGCTCCTGCTCAAGACAGGGAGTCCGTCACCAGAGGTGTTCAACGTCCCCAAAGTAAGATCGGCCCCGTCCCACGGCATAAGCGGGTGGTCCCACGCGACCCAGGCGATTCGGACCTCAGTGGGGTCCTCGGTCGGGCGCCAGCACGGCTGCATATAGAAGTCGCGATCACAGTCGAGACGTTGCGGCCAGAAGTGGCCCTGCGTATCGACAATCGCCAGCGCGTCCTTCTTCCCGTCGCTGAAGACGAACAAGAGCCACCTCCCGTCGGGGGAGACCTGCGGAGAAGATGCCTGTCCGTACCGGGGCGTGATCGGAGTGGCGCCGCCGCCGGCAAGGTCTTGCCGGTAGAGCCGCCCCTCGGAGACAAAGTAGACAGTCCCTTGAAAGACCGTAAAGTCTCCTCCCCCGTAGCCGACCTGCGCACGCACAGAAAGCTCGGCAGTGAGATCGCGCGCGGCCTCGCCGCGACGCTTAGCCACCAGGACCCCACGCCCGGAACGCCCCTCGATCCAGACGAGGGTCTCCCCATCCGTATCCCATGCAAGATCCGACAGCCGCACCTCGAGCGCTAGCTGTTGTGGCGTTATCGGGCTATCCCACAGACCGTACTGAACGTTTCGCTTAACCATATATATGAACCTCCATTATCAGATAGAATGCCTGCGTTCACACCACTCCTCAGCCTATTGAACCATACGAGCACGGCTCTGGGCAGCTTCAGTCTGCGTGAAACTTTTCCTACACCGCGGTGTAGATAATAAGAAACTGAAAGACCGACTACCTCCTTACGCTACACCAAAACCGTTTACCGGAAGCGCGGGTTCCGCTTAAGCGCGGAACCCGCGTATTTATTGATTATCCGGCTACGATAATAGCGCCTCAAGTCTGAGTCCTCAACTCGGTTTGCCACGCCGCCCTCACTTTACCCCCCCCATTAAGGGAGAGGGAGGTGTGGACTCGCTATCTTATGAGGGAGCGATCTGTGGCTATCATACTATGTACCGCAAACAGATCAAGTGTGCCCGCGGGCTGCGGCATGCGTCCTCAAGATAGGCTGAGAAGCTGCACGTCACCCTCCCCTTGCCCCTCCCGTCAAAGGAGGGGGATGCGGACTCGCTATCTTATAGGGGAGCATCTTTGCCGTTGCGTTAAATCCCCTCTCCCTGGTATGGGAGAGGGTTAGGGTGAGGGGGGCGATCTGTGCCATCATGCTATGTATCGCAACCAGATCAAGCGTGCCCGCGGGCTGCGGTGTGCGACCGCAAGACAGGCTGAGGAGCTGCGCGTCACCTTCCCTTTGCCCCTCCCATCAAGGGAGGGGGGGATGCGGACTCGCTATCTTATGGGGGATCATCTTTGCCGTTGTGTTAAATCCCCTCTCCCTGGTACGGGAGAGGGTTAGGGTGAGGGGCGCGATCTGTGCCATCATGCTATGTACCGCAACCAGATCAAGCGTGCTCGCGGGCTGCGGTGTGCGTCCTCAAGACAGGCTGAGAAGCTGCGCGTCACCTTCCCTTTGCCCCTCCCATCAAGGGAGGGGGGGATGCGGAC
>JAJOKK010000196.1 GCA_021129875.1 Candidatus Bipolaricaulota bacterium | reverse complement strand
ATAAGGCCAGCTTTTAACCCAAAACTCAACACCCAAAACCCAACACTGCTCTCCCCACGAACCCCACGAACCCAACACTGCTCTTAGTGATATTGCCGGAGAAGCGCGGGCCGGATATTGTGAGGGCACGATGAAAGAAACTCTGCGGATAAGCGCCGTTGCCATACTCGCCCTCACCCTTGCCATCGCTCTTTGGGTTGTGCTCACCCGTATCGGCTGGGAGAAGGGACACACGGGGTTTCGTGTGGTGGTGCGCGCCGAGCAGGCGGCCGATCTATCCTTGCACGAGCTTGCTGCGGCCGGAATCGATACCATTGCTATCTCCGTGTCGACCCTGCTTAGTCGGGAGGAACCAGCTTTGGTGGGGTTCACTCCAGAGAAAGTCCGGGAAGCGGGGCTTAATGTTCTCCTTATCCTCGACCGCGCGGGACCGGTCGACCTTGCCGAGCGAGGACCGTTCGTTGCGGTATGGATAGAGGGCGCCCTTCCGGCTGACGACCCCCTTCTGCAGCGGATGCTCTGTCGCCTTACCGGCTCTCTGTTCATTCAACGGGAGTTCACCCCTGTCTCACCAGCGCAAGCGTTGTGGAGGCGAGGCCTGCGTTCCATCGTACGAGGGCATGAGGTCCCGCAGGAGGACCTTATCGCCGGAAACCGGGAGATTTTTCTCGCCCGCTTCAGACGGGCAATGCGTGAACGCGGCATCCGTGTGCTCGTCCTCTCGCCGATTCCCGGAGAGGACGCAGAGCAGACCCTCGACTACTATCGCGCCGTGGTAGCGCAAGCGACCGCCGCCGGTTTCGAGCAGGGCGCTCCCCTCATCCCCCCGCCGGAATGGGGCCGCTCCGTTCCGTTCCTCCTCCACCTTGGCGTGGCAGCGCTCCTCCTCCTCGTCCTTCTTCGCCTCCTCCCCCACCTTCCGATCGCCTGCCTCCTTCTCACCGCCGCCGTAGTTGCTATCGGAGCAATGACAATCTTCCATGGGATAGTCTGTCACGGGGCCGGGATTGGCGGGATACATCTTGCACAGGTGAGCGGACAGTTGCTTGCGCTGTTGGCGCCGATCTACGGCAGCCTCCTCCTCACGCAGCGGCACGGCAGCGGCTGGCTCAGCGGCGTGCGACTCTTATTCGTCTTCTCCGCCCTCTCTCTTAGCGCAGCCCTCCTCCTCTCCGCCATCCTTTCTCACCCAGCCATCCTATTAAACGTATTCCAATTTCGCGGGGTGAGACTCGCCCTATCGCTCCCCCCGATTATCGGGGCGTCCATCATCATCCAGCGCACAGAATGGCGGGAGTGGAAGGGGCTCCTTTGCGCACCGAAGAGCCGCCGCACGCAGATCGTCACCATCTCTCTCCTCATCGCCTGTCTCGCACTGATCGCCTACATACTCTTGCGCAGCGGGACCATCGCCGTCCTCGTCTCCGACGCGGAGAGACGTGTGCGCGTTCTGTTGGAGACGCTGCTCTACGCCCGGCCGCGATTCAAGGAGTTCCTCCTCGGACATCCGCTTCTCTTCCTCTTTGGAACCGGCGCAGGATTCAGCCTCCGCCCCTTCCGTTACCGCCCGCTTCTACTTCCGCTCCTACTCCTCTTTGGGCTATTCGGGCAGACCTCGATCATGAACACCTTTGCCCACGCGCACACACCGTTCCTTTTCTCGCTTCTGCGCACCGCAAACAGCCTTCTTCTCGGGCTCCTCACAGGAACAGCCCTTTACCTTGCCGTGCTCTTCATCCTGAGAGTAAAACAGAAGGCGATCCGCCCAAGGGGCTGATCCCTTGGAAAGCCCCCTCTTCCACGCAAGTCGGCGCTATTGCCGCGTAAGGAACGCTGCCCCGGTTGAGGTGAAGCGGGCAGTCTTCTATCATCTCCGACCGAGGAGGGACAATGGACCTACAACAGATCGAACAGGGGATGAGACAGATACTCGCAGGAATCGGCACAGAGCACGTGAACGCCGAAGTTGCAAGCAAGACACCGCACCGGGTGGCGAAGATGTTCGCCGAGTTCTTCGACCAAATTGAGCGCAACCCAGCGGACGTCCTTGAAGTGCTCTTCCAGGAGGAGTACGACCAGATGGTAGTCGTCAAAGGGATCACGTTCTTCTCTATCTGTGAGCACCACTTTCTCCCGTTTGTTGGGACGGCGGATATCGTCTATATCCCAAAAGCGGACAAAATCGTCGGCGCGAGCAAGCTCGCCCGCGCCCTGGACATCGCCGCATCCCGACCGCAGCTGCAGGAGAGACTCACCTCGCAGCTCGCCGACGCAATCATGGAGCGGCTTACCCCCCACGGAGTGCTACTGCGGATCGAAGCGACCCACCAGTGCATGACATTACGTGGGGCGAAGAAACCGGGGACAACGATGGTCACCTCAGCGATCCGCGGGATCTTCCGCACCGATCGCTCCGCACGCGCGGAAGCCCTCGCCCTCATCACCTAAATTCACATTTAACTTCTGGAGGGCGGTCCGTGGTTCATGGTCCGTGGTTCATGGTCCGTGGTTCATGGTCCGTGGTCC
>JAJOKK010000109.1 GCA_021129875.1 Candidatus Bipolaricaulota bacterium | reverse complement strand
AATAGTGGGTTCCCCCGCACGCGCGGGGATAGTCTGTGCTTTTACAATTTACAATTTACGATTTACTATTTACGATTCACAAGGCTCCTCCCGCACGTCCGGGTGACAACTCTCGTGTTTGCGTTTCCCGGACAGCTTTGGTAAACTTCATCGCTCATAGCCAGCGGTAATCTGTGAGTCACGTAGGTCCCCCCTTGACTTAAAAGAGAACGGTGCGAAGCAGTGGTGTTTTTAATCCGCTTCGGATATGCCTTTTGGGAATAGACAATTGGAAAATACAGAGACAGGAGAGATGGAGGAACAATGGGTAAGGGATACAATATCAGCAAGGTGCGCAACATTGGAGTAACTGCTCACATCGATGCGGGCAAGACCACAGTGACGGAGAGAATCCTCTTCTTCACCGGGAAGAAGCATAAGATGGGTGAGGTACACGACGGCGAGGCGACGATGGATTGGATGGTTCAGGAGCAGGAGCGGGGGATCACGATCACTTCAGCGGCGACGACGACGTTTTGGAACGGCCATCGGATTAACATTATCGACACACCGGGCCATGTCGACTTTACGGCCGAGGTGGAACGTTCGTTACGCGTGCTGGACGGGGCTGTCGCCCTCTTCTGCGCCGTGGGCGGGGTACAGCCGCAGTCGGAGACTGTCTGGCGCCAGGCTGAAAAGTACCGCGTACCGCGGATTGCGTTCATCAACAAGATGGATCGCGCTGGTGCTGACTTCGAGGGTGTTGTCAAGGAGATCAAGGAGGAGTTGGGGGCAAACGCGGTGCCGGTCACCATCCCTATCGGAGCTGAGGCCGATTTTCAGGGGGTGATCGATCTTGTAGAAATGAAGGCTATCTATTACGACGATGCCCCCGATGGTGCGGTCATCCGAGAGGAGGAAATCCCCGCAAATCTGCTGGAGAAGGCACGGAAGGCAGAAGCGGAGATGATCGAGCGGATTAGCGAACAAGACGACCGGTTGATGGAGCAGTTTCTGAATGGGGAGACACCCGCATCGAGTGAGGTCGTACATGCTATTCGAGCAGCGACGATCGCTGGGCAGTTCATCCCCGTCCTTTGTGGAGCGGCGTTCAAGAACAAGGGTGTGCGTCGCCTACTCGACGCGATTATTGATTACCTCCCCTCCCCGGTCGACCTTCCTCCGGTGATCGGAGCGTACAAAGAGGCAAACGACGAACTCATTCGTCACCCGAGCGACGATGGGCCACTTGCCGCGCTTGCATTCAAGGTCCAGACCGATAAGCACATGGGAAAACTGACCTATGTTCGCATCTATTCCGGGATGTTGCGTGCGGGGGAGTTTGTGCTGAACTCAAATCGCGGCAAGAAACAGCGCGTCGGTCGGCTGTTCGAAATGCACGCCAACCATCGTCAGGTTGTCGAAGAACTGCACGCTGGGGAAGTCGGTGCGGTGATCGGCCTTGCTGAGACTCGTACCGGCGATACCGTCTGCAATCCAGATCATCCCATCGTGTTAGAGTCGATCGACTTTCCCGCACCGGTAATCGGCGTGGCTGTGTCGCCGGCAAGCCGGGATGATCGCAGCAAACTCGGCAAAGCGCTCTACTGTCTGGCCGAGGAAGACCCGACATTCACGGTCCGCTCTAATGAGGAGACCAGTGAGGTGATCATCTCGGGGATGGGAGAGCTTCATCTGGAGATCATCGTCGACCGCCTGCGCCGCGAGTTCAACGTAGAGGCCATGGTCGGTACCCCGCAGGTGGCGTACCGGGAGACGATCATAACCCCGATCGATCACGAATATCGTCATGTTAAGCAGAGTGGAGGACGCGGGCAGTACGCACACATGCGGCTACGTATCGAGCCGCGCAAGCCTGGCGCCGGATTCCGGTTCGAGGATGAGATCAGCGGGGGTAAGATCACGCGTGAGTACCTGCGCGCTATAGAGCGGGGGATCATCGATGCGATGATGAAAGGCCCGTATGCCGGATTTCCAATGGTCGATATTCAGGCGACCGTCTACGATGGCTCGATGCACGACGTGGATTCATCGGAGCATGCGTTCCGCACCTGTGGATCGGCCGGATTCCGCGAGGCGTGCAAAAGAGCCGGGCTCAAACTTCTTGAACCGATGATGAGCGTCGAGGTAGTCGCTCCGGGAGATTATACTGGGGCGATCACCGGGAGTTTGTGCGGAAAACGTGGGAAGATAGTGGCGATGGAGACAAAAGGGACTGCCACCACCCTGCGCGCACGGGTTCCGCTAGGCGGAATGTTCGGTTACGCCTCTGAACTGCGGAACGTTACGAGTGGGCGAGGCAACTTTACCATGCACTTCGAACACTATGAAGCCGTCCCGTACGCGCTAGCTGAAGAGATCGTGGAGGCGCGGCGGAAAGAGGCTTAGGTGGAAGTTCCTCCCCAGTTATAAGGTTGAGAGGCAGCAGCGACAGACCACTGCGATAAGATTTGCCCCTCCCGGTCTGCGTGTGGATAATGAAAAAAAAGGAGGGACTGTGATCCGGACTCAACTGACAACTTACCTGCGCCCGAATAGTCTCCAAGATCGATGGTCAAAGATCGTACATCTACACTGCCA
>JAJOKK010000033.1 GCA_021129875.1 Candidatus Bipolaricaulota bacterium | reverse complement strand
GGAAATGAAATGGTCCGATCCCAGGAAGCATCGGGAATGGGAGCATCCTTCCTGTCGCCTGTATTGGGTGGAGCAATATTTCCTCGCCCTCCTCCAGACCGGAGATAATCTCTGCGACCTTGCCCGTGGTAAGCCCCACTTCCACTGGCCGTGGGACGGGCTTACCCTCTTCCACCACCATCACCTGCCAGTCTGGACCAACCTCAATGAGCGCTCCCACCGGTATTTCCAGCACCTCTAGCGCCTCAGCGGTGATGATTTCTACGCGAGCTGAAAAACCCGGCAGGATCTCGGGGCTTGGCTGGAAGAGCTTCAGAGTTATCGGAACTGTCCTCCCTTCCCCGCCAAAGCCAAAACCAAAGCCGCCGCCGCGTCCATGAACGGCTCGATGACCGATCCAGACAATCTGCACCGGCCATCTTCCACCGGGAACGGCATCGATCGTCGCCAATCCCTCTTGTTCGCGGGTTATCTGGTGAATATCAAGTTCGTCGATCATCGTTTCAATAAAGAGCTCAGTCCGGTTCAGCAGTGAGATTTGATACTGGCCAGGCGCTCCATCCGCGCGGCCGACATCGGTCACAATACCGGTCCACGGTGCGCGGAGGATAGTCGCTTCGTAGTCTGCGCGTGCTATTTCATAGCGTAGTTCTTTCTCCCGGATCACCGCAGGGATCCCTTTTACCCGCGCCTTTGCCAAAGCCCGCTCAGCCTGCAACAGCGTCAACTCTTGCTGTACGTTGTTTAATACCGCCAGGATCTGTCCTTTCTCTACTGTATCCCCCTCTTCCGCCTTAAGTTCCAAAAGCTCGTTGATATTGAAAGTAAAGGCAATTTCGTCCTTGGGAATCACTGCGCCAAAGACCGTCAGAGTTCGCCGGATATCCCCCCGACCGACCATTGCCGTGGGGCCATGACCTCTCTCTTGCATCACATCCTGCTGATCACGCGTCCGCCGTTGCCAGCCGTAGAGCGCGGCACCAGCGACCAGGAGAATCAGAATAATGATTCCTATCCATTTCCAGTGTCTCTTCATTGTAGAACATCCTCCCAATTCAGCCTCAAGCCGAGTGTTTGGCGAGAGTGGAGATAGACGAGAACCGCGTCAAAAGTCTCTTGCACCCATTCTCTCTCGAACGCCCGTCTCTTGGTTTGAAAATCAGCCCATTCATCTGTCCCGATCAAGTCAGTCTCGATCTTCTTTTGCATGATCCTCTCTTCTAACTCCCATTTCTCCCTTCTCAGCGGAAGCAACTCCAGGTTCTCCATCATTTGTTTAAGGGCGATCTTTTGGCCCGTAACAGCATGCTTCGCCTCTTGTTCCGCGATTGCGCGGCGTTCTTGCGCTATCTCCAAGGCGGTCCGGGCTAATTCCACTTGCAGCCCACGGCCAGGAGAGAAGAGATCGAAGTTGATGATCACCCCAACGCTCCACCCCGCCGGCGTCCACCCGGCTGCAAGCGACGCAGTAGGCAGTGCGGCTGCGCGGGCAGCGGAGAGTCTCTGCTCGGCAGCCTCTACAGATTGACGCGCCTTTCGCACCCCTTCGGCATCCTGGATGACGCTCAGCGGGATCTCCATTTCCACAAGCTCTGCGGCGGCCGCCATAATATCCTCCAGCGAAAACTCAGGCGGGGTAATTTCGTACAGACCTTCGATTGCGAGCAACGTTCCGAACTTTTCTTGCGCCAGGATCTGCTCGGTCGATCGTTTGCCGAGCGTAATTTCGGCCGCTTTGACGGCCAGTTCCGCTTCCATGCGCTGCAGCTCCCCGGCCCGGCCCTCAGCAATCTCTATTTCCACCGCAGAGAGGTGGGCTTCTGCCTGGTTCAGTCTCTCTTTTGCCGCGGTCAAGCCGGCTTCTCCGGCAAGAAGTCTGCTGAATTGCTCGATCACGCCCAGAACGACCTCATCTTTCACCTGCTTAAAAGCAGTTTCAGCGCGTATCAGCGCCCCCTCCCGGGCAAATAAGCTTCCCGGCCCTTTATCATGCGGTATCGTGGTGAACTTCTGGGAGAGATTGAACCCATAAGAGAGCGTCCACGTATCTGTCGAATGATCGAATACAGTGAAGAGATCGGCAGAAAGGGCTGTACCCCAGGGAAGGGTAAGACTAGCGTGCAGCGCGCCATGCGATCTCCAAAGAACTTCTCCCGCAGAAAGACTGAGCGGTTGTACTTGAAGTCTTATCGTCGGGAGGATGTGCTCAATTCGGACTGTTTCCAGTTCAAGCCGGGCCATTCTGATATCTAGCTCAGCTGTCCTCACCGCTGGGTGATGGAGAAACGCCAGTTCGATTGCCTCGTTTAGCGTGAGGCCACGAAACTGGGATCCGGCAAAGAGACTGCCTCCCCACGCCGTCAACAGACAGAACAGAATCAGAGCAACACGCAACATCATTGGGTTCTTACTCATGTTTACGATCCTCCGGATCGAGTGGTTTCTCGTTGAAGAGCAGGGGTCTCAGTTGGCAACGCCCAATTTTAACCCATTGGCAGTCTAATTAAAAACATCTTCTTCTTCAACTCCTTTTTCCACCAAGACATTGGGTCTTGCTCGCCAACGCTCGCATGTGCCCATCCAAGAACGCCGACTGATCGCAGTGGTCGGAGAGCCAGGCAAAGTCTCATCCCGAATACATCAGCCACGCCAGAACTTCCACATCCTGCAGAGCACCCTGTCCTCTTCCACGGCCAC
>JAJOKK010000087.1 GCA_021129875.1 Candidatus Bipolaricaulota bacterium | reverse complement strand
AATCTAGAAACCGTTACCCACTTAAAACGACGAAGAGCCCTTTTTCTCTTGCTACGCTTATCGTTTGGGTCTTGCTCTGGGTTACCTCCGGCCTTGCTTCGCAACCGGGATTAAAGCAGAGCAGTAGGACGGGTTTGCCGAAGAGCCTAATATCTTAGGCGGAGAAACGATACAATTTTGGCCTGAAGGGCGGCCGATCGGTTAGAGTGGGGAGTACGCGGATGAAGATCGACTGAAAGGGAGGACTGATGACGACGCATATACCGACCCGTGAAGAGGCGTTCAACCTGTTGAAGGAGTTCAACGGTAACGTCAGCCTGGTAAGACACGCGCTCGCTGTAGAGGGAGTGATGCGCTATATGGCGAGAAAGCGCGGAGAGGATGAGGATAAATGGGGGGTCATCGGTCTTATTCATGACCTGGATTATGAGCGCTATCCCGAGGAGCACTGCGCAAAGACAAAAGAGATTCTGACCGAGCGCGGCTGGCCCGCGGACTACATCCGCGCGGTGATGGCGCACGGCTGGGGCCTGGTGACGGATGTCGCGCCGGAACACGAGATGGAGAAGGTCCTCTACGCGATCGATGAATTGACCGGACTGGTGACCGCCGTTGCTTTGGTGCGCCCTTCGCGGAGTCTGCTCGATATGAGGGTGAAATCGGTCTCGAAGAAGTGGAAGGATAAGAGCTTCGCCGCCGGCGCAGATCGCGGGGTGATCGAAGAGGGTGCGCGGATGCTGGGGATCGATCTGAAAGATCTGTTCGAGGACGTGATCATGGGGATGCGTGAGGTCGCTGCGGAGATCGGCCTAGCAGGGACGGGCGAACAAGTGTGATCCTCCTCGCTGCGCAGGGTCGCGCAATAATGCGCAACCCCACGCAGTGGATAAACGGTTACTGCTCAGCGAGCTTCCAGGATGACGATGTTGGTTGCCCACATGACGAACCTGGTGGTCGCTGTGTAGATGAAGGCCGACCCGATGCGGAAGTTCATCCCCGGGACAAGCGGTCCGCTATCCCCTTTCTGCAGTCCGACTACGAATGGAACGGTAGGCGGACGGACCATCCGGGAGCGAAGGTGGACAAAGCCTGTCGATTCATCGAGGTCTCCATCCCCATCGATGTCAAGTTGTAGGCGCATCCAGACGCTCTCCGAATCAGGGACGGTGAACGTATGGTCGATCCGTCCACTCACCAAGCTCCCCTCGAAGATGAGCGTCCTGCCGCCGTCGGTCGGGGTGGGAACGAGGCCCAACGGGACAAGTCCCAGCGGGACAACCCCGGGGGCAGCACCCTGGGCGGCGCTCGTCGTGCGATTGACGTTCTGGAACGCCCCATCGGTGCGCAGCTCCAACCGGTAACGACGCGCATTCGTCCAGCCGGCGCCGGCGTTCACCGTCACATGCCAGGTATCTGTCCCCCATACGAAGATCCCTGCGGTCCCGCCCATCGGCGGCTCGCCTGTTGCACCGCCCCACGGAGGCCGTGGTAGAGGAGGCTGCGGGCCCCACGGCGGCCGCGGCACCGGAGGCGCGACGAAACCAACGGAGAGCGTCCTTATCGCGGTATGGGTCGCCCCTTGGTTGTCGGTGACGGTCAGACGGACGTGGTAGGTCCCGGCTGCGGCATAGATCCGCGAGGCCCGCACCCCGGCTGCGCTCGCCCCATCGCCAAAATCCCACCGGTAAGAGACGATCCACCCGTCCGGATCGGTCGAACCCGATCCGTCAAAGGTGACGGCCTGACCGACCAATACGACGGACGGTCGGATGGTGAGGACCGCCGTCGGAGGCTGATTCCGCGCAACTGCGGTTAGAGGAACGTGCAACTGCGTTGTCCGCCCGGCCGGGACGTTTACCTGGCGGGTAACGTTGTGATGCCCGGTCAGAGAGAAGATCACCGTGCGCATCCCCGCCGCGACCGAGACCTGGATGGGTGTCGTTCCCACAAAAGCGCCGTCGATACTGACGGTCGCCCCCTGTGGGGAGGAGGTTGCCCACAAGATCCCGGTCTGCGGCGCGGCAGAAACGACGGTGAAACTCAGAGTGTCTTTGGCCCAGCTTCCCGCGGGAAGTTGGGTCTGTATCGCCTGGAGCACCGCGTTGCGGAACGCGGCGGGATTGCGGCTGAGGATGGGGAACCCTCCCCCAAAGCGTGTCGGGAAGTTGGGGATCGGACGCGTCGCGGCAAAGGCGTATAAGGTCACCGTCCCGAGTGGGTCGCTTACCCGCAGCCTGTATCCCGCGCCGGGGAGGGAGTGCGTTCCGGCAGGGACGCGGTTGTTCGGCTGAAAATGACTGGGGAAGAGGAGCGTCACTACCCCGGCTGCATCGACGGCGTAGATGTAGACGTACGCTTCCCGATTCGTCCGGTAGCCGATGACTATCGGCTCACCGACCTGATAGACTGTTTTTGGAAGGGAGAGGGCAATCGAGAGGGCCGCGGTCGGCTGGTGCCGGCGGGTGATTGTAACCTGCCGGACCGCCGAGGCCGTCGCACCCCGATTATCAGTGACGGTCAGCCGGACGGTCTGCGTCCCTGCCGCTCTGTAGGCGTGATGCGCGATCATCCCCGCACCGGTCGTCCCGTCGCCGAACTGCCACGCAAAGGAAACAATCCATCCATCCGGATCTCTCGATGCGCCAGCGTTGAAAGTGAACGTAGTCCCGATCGGGCCGGTGCTCGGGCTGATCGTGAACGACGCGTTCGGCGGCCGGTTCGCCTGTGCTGATACGACCACCTGTTGCGTTGTGGTGGCCGTTGCACCCCGATTATCAGTGACGG
>JAJOKK010000133.1 GCA_021129875.1 Candidatus Bipolaricaulota bacterium | reverse complement strand
ACATTTGAGCTTACCTGCCGCGCTACGGCCTGATTGCGTCGTACGGCCGAAGGCCGCTGGGCTTCCTCAGAGCAGGATTGTGAGTAGGCTCAATGGTTGGCTGAGCGAATACGGGTTCGCTCGGCGGCGATGATCGCCCGCAGCTCGTCGACTGCGGTATCGAGGTCGTCGTTGATGACTAGGTAATCAAACTTGTCTAGGTCGGCGAGTGCTTGCTCGGCGATCCGGAGCCGTGCGGCGATTGCAGTGTCACTCTCCGTGCCGCGGGCGCGCAGGCGCTCGCCAAGCCGATCGAGCGTGGATGGGGCGATAAAGATGTAGACGATGGTGCACTTCCCAAGACCGGCTTGACGAAGGGAACGTGCCCCGTTGATCTCGATGTCCAGGATGACATCCTTCTTCGACATCATGACGCGCTCGACTTGGCTCCGTGATGTCCCGTACCGGTCTTCAAGGTAGGTGGTGTATTCGATAAATTCACTGCTATCGATAAGAGAGGTGAACTTCTCATGCGATATATAGATGTAATCGACCCCGTCGGTCTCTCCCTTGCGGCGGGGGCGGGTGGTGTAGGAGACGGAGAACGCAAGGTTGGGGAGCTGTTCCATCACCCGGTTGATCACTGAACTCTTCCCGGCGCCGGACGGCCCGGTCACCACGAAGGCAAGTCCTCGCCCGACGCCCATCCGGCGAGTGGTCAATGGCTCACTCGACATTCTGTACTTGCTCCTTGCAGTTGCTGATCGCTAACTTCATGTCGATGACTAGTGAATTGATCTCTAGGTCGCGCGACTTCGAACCGAGGGTGTTCACCTCTCGCAGAAATTCCTGGCACAAGAAATCGAATTCCTTGCCGAGTGATCCATCTCTGTCGAGGAGGGCGGCCGCTCGCGCTAGGTGCGCCTCTAACCGGGTGATCTCTTCCCGTATATCATGCCGTTCAACAAGGAGGGCTATCTCCATCTCCAACCGTGATGGATCGACTTCCACTTGCAGTGCGGCGATCCGCTCGCATAAGCGGGTGTGCAGTTCTTCCGTCACCTGCGGAATCCGTGCCTTAACCCGGACGAGGAGCGATGAGATCTCGGCGAGGATCTGCTCGATCTCCTGCGCTAAGCGCACTCCTTCCGCTTCCCGGGCGGCTATGGTCGCGGTGATTGCGTGCGCTAATGCGGACTTGATGACCGGCCAGGGGTCTTCTTCTGATTGGGCTCCCTCTTGGAACGCCCCCACCTGGATCAGATCGGCGAGGCTCGGTGGTGAAGGGAGGTCGAGTTCCTGCGCAAGGCGGCGGAGTGCGTTCAGCTTATCCTCCACTACTGCGCGGTCGAACAGCTCTTGTGAGCAGCTATTTCTCTCTCGGGCAAGATCGATTGTTACGTTGATCTCCCCCCGGTGAAACGCTTTTTTAACTGCTTCATCTAGCTTCACCTGCAGGTGTGGCCGGTCGCTCAGCGAACGCATGCGAACGGCAAGGTAGCGGTGATTCAGGGTGCGAAGCGTCACCTCGGAGCGCCAACCATTCCCTGTTGCGGTTCCTGCTCCAAACCCGGTCATACTCTTAGCCATCTTCCCTCCTGTTGAATGAGATCGCAGCGTAACCGACTACAGCGCTCCGCTCTCCGCTCATATCCCCTGATGTTGCGTAGGAGAGGAGCTTTGTTCTCCTCCACCCGAGCGCCCGCGCGCAGGCGATCAACACGGCGATCGCCCCGCCGCCGCAGATTGAAAGTTGCTCCTTAATCAGGCTCTGGTAGAACCCTTTCAAGTCCAGGGCGAGAATCCGATCGATCGATCGTCTGTCGGTTCTGCGGGCGATGTCATCCGGTTCGTAATGGGTGAGGTCGCTGCTCGCGATTACCACGCCTGCTTCGGCGTCGACCGCCCTCGCGATCGCCTCGCCGAGCGCGGTCACCGCAGAGAGCGGGGGGAGCATAACGCAGATCGGGACGAACGGGATCCCTTCTCCGAATAGGAACTGCAGAAATGGGAGCTGCACCTCGATCGAATGCTCGTGCTGGAACGCCTCATCTGTCACTGTCACCCCTGCCCCGATGAGTTTGCCGGCGACTTCGGTGGCGATTGGGGCAGATCCGAGTGGAGTCCGCCAGGCCCCTTTGCAGGCGAGGGAGATTGTGCCTCCACGGCCGGTGTGGTTCGCTCCGAGGACGATCGCCCAATCCGGCCGGCCGGATTGGGCCAGCTCACTGTACGCCGCTGCCGCCACCGCACCGGAGTAGACGTACCCTGCATGCGGTACGACGACCCCCATCGGCGAGGGAAGACGTCCCTCGGGGATGCGCGGATGCGCAAACAACCGTGAAAGCTCCGTTGATAGTGCTGTAGGACTCCCCGGGTAGAAGGCGTTGGCAACGATCGGCTCGCGGATCGAGGGGCTCATGCTCGAATTGTAGCGTTAATCTCCTCTGATCTGCAACTTTTTCTTGACAGTCTTGCGCTCGCCGTTTAAAATAACCTGCGAACCAGTGGGAGATCGTCTAAAGGTAGGACAACAGGCTCTGGCCCTGTCAGTGGGGGTTCGAATCCTCCTCTCCCAATTAGATTTTTGTGCAAACAACAGTAGCATCGGTGGGAGTGTCGGCCGGAAGGACAGAGTATCCTGCCGCCTCTGAAATTAGTCCATGGTCCATAGTCCATAGTCTGGAGACCAGAGTCGAAAAAGACGGAGGAACTCTGGAGGAGAGGCGATTCACGCGAAGGCACGAATAAAGAATAGTGTCGTGTCAACTCTGAATTGTCATTTCGACCGAAGGGAGAAATCTTAGAT
>JAJOKK010000189.1 GCA_021129875.1 Candidatus Bipolaricaulota bacterium | reverse complement strand
TAGCCGATTGGGGACTCACTACACCCCCCAAGAACGCGGAGCACGCAGAGAGTGGTATAGGAACCTTTATGCTGGATCTCGGCGCTCTCTGCGGTAAAATGCTTGAAGCTACAGGTTGTCCTCTGTCTTTGCTTCGCAACCGAGTTTAACGACGAGCAGCAGAAAAGGCTTACGCAACAGGCTCCATACTGTGGCTGAAATATGGGATGGGTTCACTGGATACGTACTTTTGAGGTTCCTCGCACTCCCCGTCAATTTTCCTGTCTTCTGCTTTTCTTGGCAATCTTTGCGTCTTAGCGAGATACAAGCTTTTTCTCTCTTGCTACGCTCATCTTTTGGGTCTTGCTCTGGGCTACCTGTCTTAACCGCGAGGAACCATAGCAACAGAGCCATCACTTAAGCAGCTCTTCAAGGACCGCGTGAGTAAAGTCGAGGAAGAGTATCAAACGCAAGGCGTTTCTCTTCGTTCCAAACGCGATCGAAGCCCCGTGCCCGACTGCGTGGCGGTTGAGTGAGCTGTCATCGGCAAAGTCGATGAACTTGACAAATCGGTAGAAGAGAAGATCTTCCTCCCCGATCAGACGGGCCAGGATCTTGCGAAGGAGCGCCTCTACCGTGACGAAGGTACGTTTCTGGGTTCTGATGAGTTCTTCGATCTCTGGTTCAGCCGGGTTCGTGCGGGAGAGGAAGTCCCACATCACCCCCTCGGGTTGAGGGAAGAGTCCATAGATGGCGAGGGCGTACTCCCCGCGAAGGTACGCGGAAAAGGCATCCCTGATGAATCTCTCCCGCCGCCGGAACGGTTCCAGGTCGAACCAGAGATCGACAAGCTCCGCCAGTCTCTCCTCCGTCCAGAGCGCTTCAAGTCGCCCCCCGATCACCTCTTCGCTCAGCCCATCATCCCTGGAAACTCCGGCGAATGCGCTGAGTGCACCCGGCGCAAGGACGAACCCGGCCCGGGCCAGAGGGGCGAGCATGTTCCGTTCCTTCTCTACTGCTTGCCCGTACGCCTTTGCCGCAGCGGAGATCGCGCTTTCTAAGTGCTCCTTCCATATGGAGAGAGCCCGCTGGAAGACCGCCTCGTTGTGGCTCGCCCGCTTCATCCGCCATGCGTTACGAAACGCATTGTAAAACGGCTTCTCCCCCTTCGGCCTAAAGTATGAGAGGAGGTCGTTCTCCGCGGCGATGAGAAGGGCTGTTTTCCGCAGTTCCTCCTCGGGGAGGCTCGCCCAATCCGCATGCGCGTACGGCGGTCTGACCACGAGCGGTTCGACGAGCGCCAGAAAAAACCCGCGCGCGCGGCGTGCCCGGTCCGCGCGGATCAGTTCTTCCTCGGTCGGGATAAGGCGTAGGCAGACCCGCCCGATCCCTTCGATCGTTACCGTTCCTTCTCCCGGGGCTGGTGAATGTTGTTCATCTTCCATTCTTGCTCTTTCTCCTTGGCGATGACACTGCTGGTAGCATAGCAGAATCTCAAAGAGTCGGCTACCATTGCGGCGTCGGTCCGCACAGAGACGGGCGGTTTGCCGCGAGTCGATTTTACAATGCTTCACATTGGCCCCGATTTGTGGTATACTAAAATCGACAACTGAGGGAAGCGATCAACGACAGAGGGAAAGAGCCAAGAGAAACGGTTTGTGGGGGCGAAATAATCGCTGGAATCGGAGGACCCTCGGGTCGTCCGATTTTTTGAGTGTTCTTTGCAAAACTTCGCCTTCTGAAGAAGGGGGAATTAAGGGAAAAGGGATGAAAGAGACTAGGGCGACAATCAACCTTAAGAAAAATCTGAGCAACGTGCCCGATAAGAAGCGCAGAGTTCAGGAGAAGACAGCGCGATCGGATAATCCGATCCGCACTTATTTCGGCGAGATTAGCCGTGTTCCTCTGCTTACGCGCGAGGATGAGGTCCGTCTGTCCAAGCGTATCGAAGCGGGCGACAGACAAGCTAAGGAGGAACTTGCCGAAGCAAACCTGCGCCTCGTCGTATCGATCGCCAAGAGGTACCGCGGTTGCGGGCTCCCCTTTCTCGACCTGATTCAAGAGGGAAACCTGGGACTGATGAAGGCTATCGAGAAATTCGATTATACAAAAGGATATAAATTCTCCACCTACGCAACGTGGTGGATCCGACAGGCGATCCTGCGAGCCATCACCAATAGATCGCGCACGATCCGTGTTCCTACTCACATAAACGAGCTGATCCGCAAGATCTACCAGGTAGAGTGGGACTACCTCAAGGAGACCGGCGAGATGCCGACCACGAAGAGTCTCGCCCACGAGCTTGAGACCACGCTGGAGAACATTATTAAGGCGAAGAAGACGGCGCAGAGCATGACTTCCCTCGATATGCCGATCGGCTATGACGACGATGGGTCGGTATTAGGAGACTTCATCGAGGACCGTTCCGTCGACTCTCCAGAGAGAGAGACGTTCGAACATCTTCTCGTCCAGGAGCTGGAGCGCGCCCTTGATGAGCGTCTGACCGACCGCGAGAAGAGGATCCTTGAGCTCCGCTACGGGCTGAGTGATTACCAGCCTCGCACACTCGATGAGGTGGGAGTTGAGTTTGGGATCAGCCGTGAGAGGGTGCGCCAGATTCAGAAAGAGGCGCTTGTCAAGCTACAGGACTCTCGATTGAAAGAACGCCTGGAGAAGTTCAAGCTCCTCTCCGAAGAGTCGTAACCTTCTTTGCATTGCAGAGCTAAAGGGAGACCTGTTGCGTAGAGAGCCTGCACTAGTGTCGTGTCAACTTTGTATCGTCGTAAACGATGTTCCTGCTTGTCATTTCGAAGGAGTAT
>JAJOKK010000128.1 GCA_021129875.1 Candidatus Bipolaricaulota bacterium | reverse complement strand
TCACGACGAGCAGGATCGAAAACTTCCACCTACCCACTCAAAACGCCGAAGAGCCAGTTTAAAGCATTTTACCGCCTCGGGGGGTGCAGTAAGTTCCCAGTCGATTACTACACCCCCGAGACGGTGAAAGCTTCTGTTCTGCAAGGAGAAGCGGGTTGTGCAACAGCCTGTGATAGATGCCAGGAAAGCTGACACTACGGCAACTTGGTTTGTAACTGTGGTAGGATGCTCTCGACCAATGGCACCAACAGCTAATGTTAATAGAGACCCAGAAAAAGCAGGATACGAATCTCAAAGCTTCTAGGGATCTGTTTAGTTGCGCAACCAAGGCCGGAGGCCGATACTTGAGCAGGCTTCGATAACTCTTAACCGATCACGCAGAGAGACCGTGCTATGCCTTTTCAGGCAGGGGTGATTGAATATGCAGATACGTGAATATGCACCAGCCGACCACGATGCATTGGTCGCTCTGATCGCTGCATTCCGCGTGGAACTGGCGGCCTTCCGAGGGCATGAACGGGAACCCAATCTTGCCGCGGCCGCGGATGAATTCCAGGAGTACCTCGATCAGGAATTCCCCATATTCATTGCCGAAGACGACAACACGGGACAGAAGGTCGGGTACCTTGTCTGTAGGAAAGATGGCACTATTCTATGGGGAGAGTCCCTGTTCGTTTCTCCGGAGTTCCGCCGGCGTGGTGTTGCAGGGATGCTGTACGCAGCAGGCGAAGACTTGGCGCAACAGCTCGGAGAACCAACAATCTACAACTGGGTTCACCCAAACAACAATGCGATCATTGCCTTTCTCAAAACACGTGGATACGATACTTTGAATCTCATTGAGATTCGTCGAGCACTGCCGGAAGATAAGAGAAGCACAAGGCTCCGGATCGGTGATCATGATTACTGGTACTGATGCAACATGAGTCTGCCTGCCCCGATCAGGAATGATAACAGGTTGCACTGGACCGGTGCTGGCGTGCCGGCAAGTGAACCTGGACGTTAGGTGACTAATGAGAAAATCGATAACCGACAGAAGGAACACGGCTTTTCTAGTTGGCGCCGGCCTGCTTGCGGCATGCCTGTTCGGTGCTGCTACGCCTGCCAGTAAGGCGCTCTTGCAGAATGTGGCGCCCCAGGCATTGGCCGGTCTTCTCTACATCGGAGCGGCCATCGGTGTTCTGCCCATCGTGCTACGCGAGCGTTCCTTTCGGTTGCCGTGGCGTGCCGGGCGCCGGACGACTCTGCTTCTAGCCGGTTCAGTCGTCTGTGGGGGAGTGCTCGGCCCCTGGCTATTGCTGCTCGGTCTGAGGGTGGCCACGGCAGGGTCAGTATCGCTCTTTCTCAATCTGGAACTTGTCGCCACAGTTTTGTTGGGGCGTCTGATCTTTCGGGAGCACCTGTCTACCAGAGGTTGGATTGGAGCAGCCGGAACTCTCGTGGCGGCTGTACTTCTTGCTGCGGGAGAAGGGCAGGCCGGGATCATGGCCGCCTTACTGGTGGGTGCAGGCTGCTTTTTCTGGGGATTCGACAACCACTTTACATCTTTGATCGACGGGATCACACCCGCCCAGACGACCCTCTGCAAGGGGGTTGTGGCCGGCCTTTTCAATCTGATCATGGGAGGCGGCGTGCTTGGTGGCGTGGGCGATCTGACTTCGGCGTTGTTGGCCCTGGTGGTCGGAGGGCTTTCCTACGGTATCAGCATTGCCCTCTATATCACGGCCGCGCAGGGATTGGGGGCCTCTCGGAGCCAGATGGTATTCTCCACAGCGCCGTTCTTTGGCCTCGTTCTATCCCTGTTATTCTTGGGTGAGTCGTTCACCGGGGTCCAGGCAGGGGCGGCTGTGCTCGTTGCCAGTTCCCTGGCGCTGCTGTTCAGCGAGAAACATGGTCACATTCACCGGCATGTTCCGATGAATCATCAGCACCTCCACCGTCACGATGACGATCACCACGACCATGAGCATGCCGATGTTGCCATCTCCACGGCGCATGCCCATTCCCACAGCCACAAAACCGTGGCACACGAACACGTCCACTGGCCCGACCTTCACCATCGGCATAACCATGAGGAGCGCGAACCAGACAAGCCCTCTGACTAGCGTATTCAGCAAATCCATCCCTGAACTGCGTCCGAGGGGAACCACGGATGGACACTGACACAGACGGATTATTGCCTACCGGGCAGGCCACATTTCAGTCAGTATGGGTTTACTGAATGCTTCCCTCTATCTAGCGTATACTGCGCCAAGCTTAGCGGACACTCACATTTGCCAGCCATGGAGCAGGCTGTTGCATAACCCTCTTCTCCTTGCAGAACAGAAGCTTTCACCGTCTCGGGGGGTGTAGTAAACCCTTCTTCGGCTACTGCACCCCCCCGAGGCGGTAAAATGATTGAAACTAGGGGGTTGGGGTTGAAGACGAGCAGTGGAAAGGGTTTACGCAATAGGCTCGGAGAGACGGCCCATTTCCTTGCAGATGTACTCGTAGCTTACAAGGAGCAACACGGGATCGAACACAAGTTTGGCTTTCTGAACGACCCGCTCTTCGTCAACGCGATGTTGGCGAAGAGATCGGATTGCATTGAAGTGCCGGGGGCAGTTTGGGTTCCAGTTCCCGGTTCAGATCTGTCTAGGGTAATGGGGCAAAGATCCTTCTTCCACAATATCCAGAGAGTCTGTAGTCATACACTCCTGTGGATCACAGCAAGTGCAGCATACTCGCTTAAACGCTCTAACCTCCAGGAGTTTGATATGAGGTGCAAGGAAGCTATCCTTTACAGGTTCCTCTCGTAAGAGGTCCGTGCTGAGATACTTCTTGTTGTCGTCCGGAAAAACGGTAACTACA
>JAJOKK010000066.1 GCA_021129875.1 Candidatus Bipolaricaulota bacterium | reverse complement strand
GTAGTGGCTCGCTACGCCTTACTACGTAGTGGACTTCCACCTCCTCCTCCATGCCGGTCTTCACCGGCGCTTTCACTAAAGACCTTGCAAAAAGGGGCGAGCTAGATGGTGTAGGGCAATACATAGCAACCCACTGGGGAACGTAAGGAATGATCGCCATATTCTGATGTCACCCCCGTCTTCTTACGCTGTTTGCAAGGTTTGCAGCACGGATCTGAGAGTCACACACAGACTGACGCTGGCTTGATCCAATGCCACCGTTAAGACTCGGATCTCATACCTTCCTACTTCGAGCGTCACTTCAACCTCCTCATCCACTCTCGGATAGACGAGCACCACAGGCGCATTGAGAGCAGACGCATACGTGAATGCCTGATAGAGGTCCGGATTCCTGAAGCGATCGCCGTGGTGTTCGATGAGCGGCTTCTTGTACTTGGCGTCGACGATCAGACAGGGAGCGTTGCGTGGGCCGATGACGTTATCCGGTATGAATGTGACGGGAATAGCCGGCTTGCCTTCGATCACTCGAATGCGATCGCTGTACGAGTGCTGGGGGTGAACGTTCTGCCTTCCGAACTCCTCACCCAACGCGCGTTCGATGGCTTTCTCGAACGCTTTGGCCATGGAGAAGAAGAAGCCTGGCACAGCAACATAGCCAGGATCGAGTTCGATGCCAGATGATTCGAGAACCAGGAGACATAATCTCAGTGCAGGCTCGTAGTATCTGCTCAGTCTATTGAGCGGAGATTGATCGAACATTAGGCGGGTCGGGCGCACCAGACTGACTCTGCCGAAGGCTGCGAGTGTCGAGTGGAGACGTCTGCGGCAGGTGGCCGAGAGTGGGCTTGCGGATAGGATCTCCAAGGTACCACGCAGGATGCGGTTCTCTACAGTATCGAGGGCGAAGTCTTCGAAGCGGCAGGGCACGAGGCTCGGCTTCGACTCGCCCCAACGAAGCGCACCGAAGTTGATACGCCCTTGAACGTATGGCAGATCTTCTTCCACCTCGCGATACCCGTAGCAAAGCCCTATGGCCAGTAGTTTCTCAACTTCGAGCGCAAGGAGAAACGCGAGCCAGTCAGCGGGACCCGCGTTATCTAGCCGGGCATCCTCAACCATCGACTTCTCAGGCGGTTCGAATCTGTAAGCATAGCAGGCAAGCTCCAAGACGCTAGCGACGGGGATATGTGGACGAACGATAACCTGAGTCTCCTTGCTCAGAGCCGCGATCCCAACATACCCTGCCTTGCCGGAAACTTCCGCCTCGTTGCCGCCGCACCACTGGATGTCGAGGCGTTTCTCAAGGCGGCGAAGCTTGTTCGCTTCGTCTGAAGAGAGAGTAACTCTCTTCGCCTTTTCCCACTCCCTGAGTTCAATGGCCCGCTGTTCGTTCATCTCCCGAGGAAGACCTTCCGGAGCTGCTCCACGTCATCTGGATGTGCGTAAAGATGCTCCTCCAGCACCGGTTTTAACTGCCACTCCCAAACGCGCACGAAACCTTCTCGCTCAATGTTCCGATCCATCAGATATGTATGCCCGATCAGCCTGTGCGTATCGAGACGAGTCACAAGCTGAGCGTTTAGTTGCTCCAACCTTGCAGCGGCATCTTCTCCCACCTCTGCACTGCCCTGCTCCCTCCACCAGCGCCGAAGTACGTTCAGGTCCGGCAGGAAGCTCCGCTCCAAGAAACGACGCCTGAGAGCCGCATCGACCAAGGCGATCGACCGATCCGCCGTGTTCATCGTTCCGATGACCAGCACGTTCTCCGGCAGGCTGAATGCCTCGCCGGAGTAGGGAAGCTGGATCTCACCATCCTTGCCGCGATACTCGATACAGTAGAGCACCTCACCAAGGACTCGTGAGAGATTGGCACGGTTCATCTCATCGATGATCAGAACGAACGAACTCGTCGTATCATCCTCCGCGCTCTTGGCTATCCGCCGGAAGACACCCGGCTGGATGTCGTAGCGAATCGTGCCGTCGCTATCACCAATGCGAGGGCGAATTCCCTCCATGAAATCCTCGTATGCGTACGATGGATGGAACTGCACGACCTTGATGTACTCGTCATCCGGCGCGATGATCCGCGCCAACGCGCGAGCCACGAACGTCTTTCCCGTTCCCGGAGGACCGGAAAAGAGAAGTGGCTTTCCTCGCGTTGCGAGGTCAATAAGTTGCTTAACTCGTTCGACTGGCCAAAGGAGTTCTCGCGCAAGGATCTCGGCGTCGGCTGTCGTAGGCTGGTCTCCTCTTTGCGCCGCTCCAGACGAGTCGTGTGGATGGGCCTTGGCTTTCAGAGAATCGCCATGGAGGAAGAGCAGGCTCTGGGTATCGATGAGATCTCGAACTGGCACATCTTGATCAATCAGAGATGCATGAGCATCACGGACGAGCCCGCGGACTTCCGCGTAACGCTGGCCTCCATTCATACGAGGCCAGGATGCACCAAGGTCTCCGAGAGCAGCCCTGAGGTTTCCCGCATGGTAATAGGTGTACTGCGTCGGATCGTAAGCTCCGAGGATCATGCCAATGAACTGAAAGGATGCGCCGACAACCTGCCACTTTGGTCTGAAGCCCCCACGATCGCGAAGTGACGCTTGAAGCTCCTTCGCGTTGCCACGGAACGCATCGATCCGAGAAGCTAGTGATACCCGCGAGTCGAGCAGTTCTTGGAACGCGGACTGCACACCTCTTCCAAGACCGTAGTCAATCGCAAGCGGGACCCAATCGATGTAGGGCACGCCCCAGCGTCCGCCACAGAGGTTGGTTAGAGCTTGATACTGCCCACCGCCAGGGGCAAAACCCTCTTCAATAGTTTTTCGATCAGTTCTTGACAGGCTGTCCAAGAACCTGCTTTTGCTGCCCTATGAAATAGTGGCTCGTTATCT
>JAJOKK010000081.1 GCA_021129875.1 Candidatus Bipolaricaulota bacterium | reverse complement strand
AGTCCCCAATCGGCTACTACACCCCCCGAGACGGTGAAAGCTTCTGTTGTACCTCCGGTCTTGCTTCGCAACCCGTAAAGAGAAGAGGTTTACGCAAGAACCTGTATGTGTTTACTGAATGCTTAACCTCAAAATTCAGGGAGATATTGTTCGGGCATCACTACATCATCGATCGGATGCGTTCGATCCTCTGATCTGCGCCACCAGCCAGTAAAGCTGCGCCGTCTCCTCCACCTTTTCGGCCATGAGCAGCGCTTCTTGGAGCGTTGGGCCGACCGCAATCGCCCCATGGTGCGAGATCAGCGCCGCCTTCCCGCCGGCTATCGCATCGGCCGTCGCCTTTGCCAGCTTCCATGTTCCTGGAGGGGCGTGGACTGAGACCGAAAGAGCCTCCCCAAAGAGGATCTTCCCTTCATCGTGCATAACAGGTAGCGAAGTGAGCGCGATCGCAGCAGCAGTGGCAAACGGAGAGTGCGTATGTACAATCGCTTGAACGTCCGGGCGACGACGGTAGATCGCCGCATGCATCCTCCATTCAGAGGAGGGGATTCCGGCACAAGAAGGCTCACCGTCGTAGTCGATTTTGACGATCTGGTCAGCACTCAATTCGTTGTAGGGAATTCCGCTCGCCGTGATCAGGAACCGTTCTTTCGGCAGCCTAAGGGAGATGTTCCCCGAGCTGCCGCGGGCTAGACCAAGCTCGGCCATCCGGCAAGCCGCCTGCCTGACTTCCTCACGTAGCAAAGCCGGTGTACCGGTATCGCTCACGAGCGGGCGACCTCGCACTCGGAAAAGGAGTACGGCGGGCGATGGACACCGGCCTCGGTGATGATCGCCGTGATCAGCTCGGCAGGGGTCACGTCGAACGCCGGGTTCCACGCCGCTGTTCCGGCTGGAGCAATTGCTGTTCCGAACGGGGCGAGGACCTCTTCTGCAGATCGCTCTTCGATTGGGATCCCTTCTCCGCTCAGGGTCGCTCGATCGATGGTCGACTGAGGGGCGACAACGTAGAACGGAACCTTATGCCTGTCCGCCAGCACCGCAAGTGTATAGGTGCCGATCTTGTTCGCGGTATCGCCGTTGCGGGCGATGCGATCCGCCCCGACGATAACGGCATCGATCTTCTTCTCGGCCATCAGCCGGCCGGCGGCCGAGTCTACGATCAACTGGAACGGGATCTTCTCGTGTGTAAGCTCCCATGCGGTCAAGCGTGCCCCTTGCAGGCGAGGGCGTGTTTCACAGGCGTAGACCATGCTCAGCTTGCCGCTCTGATGCGCCTCTCTGATCACCCCAAGGGCGGTCCCGTAGCCGCCGGTCGCCAGTCCGCCTGCGTTGCAGATCGTCAGCACCCGTGCTCCTGACGGAAGGACCCGCGATCCATGCTCACCGAGCCTGCGGTTGGCCTCGATATCCTCGGTGTGGATCGCTGCGGCCTCGTCTGCCAGAAGCGCCGGAAGTCCTGGAGAGTCGGCCTGTTCGTTGAACAGACGCTCCATCCGTTCGATCGCCCAGAACAGGTTCACCGCGGTCGGACGCGTCTCCCGCAGCGTTGCTGCGACGCGAGAGAACCGTGCGGCACGATCGTCTCCGCTGTACGTTCCCTGCATGCCGAGTGCGATCCCGTATGCAGCGGCGATCCCGATCGCCGGGGCGCCGCGCACCTGCATCGTGCGGATCGCCTCGGCGACACCTTCCCAAGAGACGATCTTAAGCCAGATCTCCTCGTGGGGGAGCTCTGCCTGATCAAGAAGATAGAGGGTGTCGTGCTGCCAGCGTAAGGGACTCATCATTGATAACTCCTTTTGGTCTATGCGCCCGCTCTTCCTAGATAGTCTAACCGGCTTCGTACGGTTTTCCGATATCGGTGGGCGGTCGTGATCGTCCCATCACCCCGGCCAGCACTGCGATCGTGACCAGATAGGGGATCATCTGCATGAACTGCACCGGCACACCCAGCCCTTGCAGCCTTATCTGAAGTGCATCGGCAAAGCCGAATACAAGCCCGGCCGCGAGTACGCGATACGGGCGCCAGTTGCCGAAGATCATCACGGCCAACGCGATGAACCCACGCCCGCCGGTCATCCCCCAGGTGAACATGCTCAGATGGCCGAGCGACAGGTGCACACCGGCCAACCCGGCAAGCATCCCGCTGATGATCACGCAGATGTAGCGTGTCCGCTGCACCGGCACCCCGGAGGTGGCCGCCGCTTTGGCGAACTCGCCGACAGCACGCACCCGCAGCCCCCATTTCGTCTTGAACAGGACGATCTGGGCGATGATGACCACTGCCACCATCATGAAGACGGTCGGAGCATGCGGTCCCAGGATCTCGCCGATCACCGGGATCTCCTGGATGAGCGGGATCTCCCAGCGAGGAAGGCCGGTGACCGAAGCCGATGCTCCCCGCGACCCCCAGATAATGGAGGACAGATAAGGGGTGACCCCCCAAGCAAGGATATTGATCCCCAGTGCGCTCACGATCTGATTGGCACTGTACCTGATCGACAGGAAGGCGTGGAGCCATCCGCTCAATCCGCCCACCACTATTCCCGCGATCAGCCCGAGCCACGGAGAGCCGGTCCAATAACTGGCCAACACCCCGAAGAAGGCGCCGAAGAGCATCATCCCTTCCATGCCGATATTGATCACTCCGGACCGCTCGGTGAAGACCCCGCCGATTGCGGCCAGCACTAGCGGGGTTGCCATCCGCAGCGTCGCTGCGAACAGGGCGATGCTCAGAACATCCCAGATTGCACTCATTTTTTCTGCCCCCTTCTTCGGATGAATTTCATCAATTTCGGGGCGGCGATGAACAGGATGACCATCGCCTGCATAATGATCGTAATATCGAGCGGCACATCGGTCGCTCGGTCTACTGCCATCCCCCCGGCG
>JAJOKK010000216.1 GCA_021129875.1 Candidatus Bipolaricaulota bacterium | reverse complement strand
TGCACGCATTTCGTGTTGGTCTATCGACAACGTCAGCAAAGATCAACTCAAGTGATGGCCGTGCTGCTAAGCGCTCACTTCGGGAGATTTCAACGACGTTCCGAATCGCGTGGAGCAGAAGTTTTAATCGATTGACGTATTCATCGGACCCTGCTCGTTGAGAGGGTGAATCCCTCCTCCCTTGATGGGAGGGGCAAAGGGGGGATCGTATTCTAGCCCCTGCTGTTCTTTGATCTGTGTATATCTGTGTCAGTCCGTGGTTCTAGGCCTGGGTTGTCCGTGGTCTGGACTGCGGTCGTGTTCCGGTTTGATTTTCTCGTTGCAAGCAGGCCGCGGCACCGGGTCGAACCCGCCGGGGTGAAACGGATGGCAGCGGAGGAGGCGGCGCAGGGTGAGATAGCCTCCTCGGAATAGGCCGTGCTGCTCGATCGCCTCCACCCCGTAATGAGAGCAGGTCGGGTAGAATCGGCACCGGGGCGGGATGAGCGGGGAGATGAACCGCTGGTAGAGCGCGATCGTTTTCAGAATGGATCTCTTCAACATGATCATTCAGTCTACCCTCCATCCCCCTCCTTGACAATGCGGGCTTGCGTGTGTACGCTGTGAATGAACGTTCATTCAGCAGCCAAGGAAGGTGTAAGCATGTCTCAGAGCGAGAAGGAAGAGTTGATCAAGCAAGCGGCGATCCGCGTCTTCGCCAGCGAGGGGTTTCACAAAGCGAGGATGGAGGCGATCGCTCGCGAGGCCGGGGTGGCGGTGGGGACAATCTACAACTATTTTACCGGCAAAGAGGATGTCCTCTCAAGAAGGGTGTAAGCCTCCACCCCGGCACGGACTTGACGGCGCTCTTCCGCCAGCTGCACGAGCGCTTGGCGATCGATCTCATACCCAAAATGCCCGGCGTTGGCGAGCAGCGCCCCGTCTCGCATGCAACGCAACATTCCTTCGTCGATTACGTTCTCGCGTCCGGTGGCGGTGACCACGAACGCGGCCTGCCTCACCCCGTCTTCCAGGGATACCACCTCGTACCCTTCCATCAGGGCCTCCACCGCCTTGATCGGGTCGATCTCGACCACAAGCACGCGCGCCCCAAGCCCATCGGCGCGCATGGCAAGCCCTTTGCCGCACCAGCCGTAGCCGATGATGAGAGCGGTCTTCCCCGCAATCGACAGGTTCGTCGCATGCATTATCGCTTCCCAGACCGATTGGCCGGTCCCGTAGCGGTTGTCGAACAGGTGCTTCATCTGCGCATCGTTCACCGCGATCGCCGGTACGGAAAGCTTTCCCTCGCTCGTCAGTCGCTGTAGACACTCTACCCCGGTCGTCGTCTCCTCGCAGATCCCGAGCAGGTCCGGCGCTCCCAATGAACCGCTGTCGGTCACCCGTTCGATCACCTCTCCCCCGTCCTCTACGATCAACGTGGGAGAGAACTGGAGCAGACGATCGATCTTCTCAGCATGCTCTTGCGCTGATTCGCCGTAGCAGGCGTCGACAACGATCCGATCGACCCCGGCAAGGGCGGCGACGATCTCATCCTGCGTGGAGTAAGGGTTACTCCCGATGACATGCAACTGCGCCCCGCCGGCGTGCAAGGTGAGCATCAGGTTAGCTGTCTTCGCTTCGAGGTGCAGCGCCGCGCCGATGCGATGTCCGGTAAAAGGGAGCTCGCGCACGAACCGCTCCTTTATCGCAGTATGTAGCGGCATATGTGCCTGTACCCAGTGGATCTTCTCCCAGCCTTTCTCAGCTTGTGTCGTCATATCGCTCCTTTTACAGGACAGGCTGACAGCCTGTCCTGCGCTCGAGTATCACTGCGGCATCGATCAGATACGTTCAATCTTTTGAGCTGCGTCTCTTCTATCATCTTCTCTGCCGCAGTCAGCGCCTCTGTCGAGCGCTGCTCTATGTGTCATAATAGCATACCACACGCTCAAACGCCGCTCCACGAAGTAAGAGCGATGCTGAACTCATCCTGCGTGGAGTATGGCTTGTCCCCAGCGCATCCGACTGCGCCCGCTGGTGTGGAAGGCGCACATCCGGTTAGCTGTCTTTGCCTTGAAGGGCGGCGTAAAAAGAGCCAAGTGGACGTGCTCGGACATTCCCTACAAGATGTCGATTTCCAGCCATATTGTGCAGTACTGACGTAGAAAATCCCTTTCAGTCTCGAAACCTGCGGTATTTTGAGCCCACCGGCTCAGTAATTTTGCAAGGAAGCGGCAGTTTAGGCACATTGACACAGAGGGCCTCCTCAATTCGGAGGGGCTTCACCGGCACGCATTTTTTCGTCCCTGCTCTTTCGCCCCGCTCCTCTTTCTTCAAGCGGCTTTAATTAGCCCGAAAGCCCGTCCTCATCACGCTATTGCCTGAGTGTGTTGCTGTTTGCACCAATGGGAAGGATTGCCCTATAATGACTCAAGGAGCGCTGTGGATTGGAGTAACTAGCTGAGTGCTCGGATGACCGCAAGAGGTCTTACTATCGGGGAACCATCCCTAATAAATAAGGGGGGTGATATCGACGACATCAAGCGACCGACAGATGCGTTCAAGTTTTTTCCACAGGCGTTAGCAGTTTGCACAGAAGGAGGGTATTTTGCATAAGAGGAACAGGGTAATCAGCGTATTATTGATCGGTGTTATGCTCCTGGCGGTCGGGCTCGTTGCCGGCGCTGGAGAGAAAGTGGGGATAGTGACCTCGATCGGTGGATTGGGCGATCTGAGCTTCAACGATTTCACCTATGCCGGCGCCCGGTGGGCGGCCGATGCAATGGGTGTGGAGATCGATGTCGTCGAACCGATGACGATCGGTGATTTCGAAGGACTGTTACGGGATTTTGCCATCGCCGGCGAGTATAAGATCATCGTTGCGGTAGGGTTCTTGCAGGCGGACGCTCTCGCCGTCGT
>JAJOKK010000070.1 GCA_021129875.1 Candidatus Bipolaricaulota bacterium | reverse complement strand
CACCACTGCCCATCCGGTCAAGATGGTGGTCTGAAGTCGAATGGGCATCGCCCGCAGTCGCAGCACCCCCTTTGTACGGAAGGTTGAACTCCATCTTGGAGTAGATGTTCCGTTACCTTGCGATTCTTGCTGCCGCGTCAGCGCACAAACCCATCCGAACCATCAGTCCCTGGACACCGATCGTGTACGTGTTACCATTTACAGTGCCATGAACAGGGGAGAAGGACGAGGGACTGTTATTACCGTGGGGACCTTTGACGGGGTTCACTGTGGGCACAGGTTGATCCTGCGCCGGATGGAGGAGATCGCCTGCACAGAGGGACTGGAGCGGGTGATCTACGCGTTCGCCTTTCCACCCCGGTTCTCGCTCGACGGAGAGAGGTCCGGTCTCCTCCTCCCCGAGCAGGCAAAGGTCGCCCTCCTGGCGCGCTGTGCAGAGAGGGTCGAACGGGCGGACTTTCAGGCGGTTAGTGGGGTCGATGCGGTGTGCTTCGCACGTGACCACCTCATCAGAAAATTCTCCGCGCAGGTGATCGTTGTCGGAGAGAGGTTTCGCTTCGGCCGCGGTCGCAGCGGAGATATTCCGCTCTTACGCCGCATCGGGGAGGAAGAGGAGGTGCGTATTGTCACCGTCCCTCCCCTGCTCAGCGACGGGGGCATGGTGAGCAGCACCCGGATCCGCTCACTTTTGCACGAGGGGAAGATCGCCGCCACCGCCGCCCTTCTTGGCCGTCCACCACTTCTTATCGGCCGGGTCTTGCACGGCGACCGGCTCGGACGGGAGTTGGGCTATCCCACGGCAAACCTGGCCATTGACCCGGCAATCCTCCTCCCGGCAACCGGGGTCTACTTAGTCCATGCCTTCTGGGACGACGGGGGAGGTGCAGGGATCCTGTACATCGGAGATCGTCCGACCCTGAAGAGAAGTGAGATGCGCTGTGAGGTGCACCTCTTCTCTCCCCAAAGGACGGACTTCTATGAGCAGAAGTTGGAGGTGCACATGCTCGACAGGCTGCGGGGCGACCGGGCTTTTCCCTCACTCGTTGCCTTACGGCAGCAGATCGATCGGGACGTCGCGTGCGCTCATTCACTCCTCGCGGCACGTAACGAGGAGCCGCATCCCATCTTCACCTTGAAAAGCACTCCCGGCTGATTTACCATTGCCACGGCATGACGACACTGGGATTGGATACCTCAACAGCTCGGGGTGGCGTGGCGTTACGGCAGGGAGAAGAATCGGCGACTGAGCTGATGATGGATGCTCCCCTCCGTCATGCGGAAGAACTCTTGCCGCTGATCGCCCGCTTGCTCGATCGATGCAAGGTAAGCCGGAATCAGATTGAACTTGTGAGTGTCAATCTAGGGCCGGGGTCGTTCACCGGTCTGCGGATCGGATTGGCGACCGCAAAAGGGGTCTGCCAGGCGTTGCAGATCCCGCTGGTCGGAGTCGATGGGACCCTGGTTTATCGATCACGCCTTGATGTGAAGAGGCGGGCCTGTGTATTGCTTGAGAACCGGCGTGATCTTTGTTATGCACGCTGGTTCGCTGGTATGAACCCACTCGGCGCTGTAGAAGCGCTCTCTGGGGCGGCCGTCCTCAAGCGGATAGCCGGAGAGAGAAAAGAACTGTGGGTCGTCGGGAACGCCGTCGATCCGCTGCGGGAGAAGCTGGGAGGATCGCCGTGGGTGAAGTTCGCCCCGGCGGAGTTGAACGTCCCTTCTCCTCTAGGTGTAGCTCGCTTGGGAGAAGAGGGCTGCAAAGATGATCGGCTCTATGGGTTGGAGCCGATTTACGCAGCGCCTGTTCTTATAAGAGCAAAATTTTAATATTTGAAGGGGTGAAATAGATATGTCCCGAGTCTGTGATATTTGTGGGAAACACCCGGCCGCGGGGAACCAGGTGAGCCACTCGCAGCGCCACACCCGGCGGATGTGGGTACCGAACATTCAGCGAGTGCGTGCTTACGTTGCCGGCAAGAAGACCCGGATCAACGCATGCACGCGGTGTATTAAGTCCGGTCGGGTTCAGAAAGTCGGCTGACCGCCGGTTGGTTAACCAGAGATCAATTGGCCGTAGGCCGACGCAGCAGCAGCTCTGAAAGGAGCGTCTCTGTGGCGGCGTAAAAAGGCAGGGCTGAACCTATGCCACTAGAAATTGGCGCTACCCTCGCGGGTAACGTCGTCGAGGTGACCGGCGAGGGGCTCCTCGTCTCTCTAGATGACGACACGAGCGGTCTAGTTCCAACGAGCATCTCTCTCCCGCTTGCGGCAATGGAGGCCCGGTTTTCTCCGGGCATGAGCGTAGCGATAGAAATCGTTGCCAGTGGCGAGAACGGTCGCTATATTCTTTGTTGCGTCCCCACTTCCGAATCGGAGGAAGTGAGCTCGTTCGACCGTGAGTTTCATCGCTTAAACCATGTCCTCACCCACTGCTCGGTGCCCCAGCAGGAGCCGGTACGTGATTCTCCAGCAGTGGTCGAAGAAAAGATCGAAGCGTGGATAGCAGAGGTTGAAAAGGGTCTCTCCCAACTGCGTAAACACCGTGGCGCGCGGCTGAGCCAGGATTTCTACAGCAAGAAAAGCTAGGGAGAGGTCTGCATGCCGCAATGGATCACTCTGATCGACAGGGAACGCGGCAAAGGGTGTAGACTGTGCATCGCTTCCTGCCCTTAGGGAGGGAGCGCCCATCCTCTCTGGAGAACTGAACAAGGGCGGCTACGATGCCGTGTGGACGGAAAAGCTGAAAACCTGTGCAGGGTGCGCGATCTATGTGCTGATCTGCCCTGATCTAGCCCTCAAGGTCGATTGAGAGAAGGCCCTGGTGAAGATAAGGAGGATGGAGAAGCAGGCTGTTGCATAACCCTCTTCTCCTTACAGAACAGAAGCTTTCACCGTCTCGGGGGGTGCAGTAGCCGATTGGGGACTTAC
>JAJOKK010000232.1 GCA_021129875.1 Candidatus Bipolaricaulota bacterium | reverse complement strand
GCACTCCAGCAATAATCCGTGTGTGTCAGTCTCCATCCGTGGTTCTTTCCTCCCTGGACGCGGTTCAGGGATGGGTTTACTGAATACACACCCGCAGATAGCCGATCTCTTCTTCGCGATTATCCGCTGCTTATCTGAAAATCAAGGCTCTCTCCGGCTTGGACGCTGGTTTCCCCTTGTTTCTCGATTTCTTGCGAGTCGGCCTACGTATATCTTGTTTTATGATAAAAAAAACACACCGCGTGATCATGGCAATATCAGGGTTGTTTTTGCGCGGGTTAACGGAGAGGGGGCGGATTTTACAGGTTGACGGCCTCCACTTTTCCCGATACCCTTTTAGTAGATGTTCTGGCGAGGGTGGCGGAACTGGCAGACGCGCTAGCCTTAGGAGCTAGTGCCTTCGGGCGTGCGGGTTCGAATCCCGCCCTTCGCAGTTGCAGCGTACAAGTTTAGCCGGTATAATTCGGTTGTCTTTGCGGGAATAGCTCAGCGGTAGAGCGCTGCCTTGCCAAGGCAGAGGTCGCGGGTTCAAATCCCGTTTCCCGCTTTGTTGCAAGTGTAAGAATGAAAAGGTCGGGGGAATCGCCGGGATGGCGGAATTGGCAGACGCAAAGGACTTAAAATCCTTTGAGGGTATCCTCGTGCGGGTTCAAGTCCCGCTCCCGGCAGAAGAGATCGCGGGGTGGAGCAACTGGAAGCTCGTCGGGCTCATAACCCGGAGGTTGTCGGTTCGAATCCGGCCCCCGCCACCAGAATGGCGGCACAGATCGACTTACTAGAGTGCGTATCTCGCGGATATTAACCTAGAGGCACGGATTCTGGTGTCGATCTGTGGTCTACGGAGTAAATGGGGGGCGTAGCTCTAATCGGGAGAGCGCTGCGTTCGCATCGCAGAGGTTGGCGGTTCGAATCCGCTCGCCTCCACCACTGATCAAGGGTTTGTCATAGGTAAATTCTGGTTGCTTGTGAGGACTGCAGAATCTTTGCAACGCAGTATACGAATGCTGCACCGTGTTATATTCAGCATTGTTCTTTGGTCCGCTAACAATGTGCATGAAATTACAGTCAAAGCCCCGCAGCTTTCTGCTGGGGCTTTGACTGTATGCAGTTCGCAGCGTGCGGATGTACGCAAACTATGGACGAGGAAGCAACCGGCAAGCAAGGCACTAATTCTCTTCACAGCGCTACTCGCCGCATCTGCTGAGCACCCATGCAGACATAGCACTACCTTCCGGCTCTGAGGCGCAGACTCGCCGTTCTTGGCGCCACAGAGGACCGAGTCGGCGGACCGCCGTGCTTGTTCGTCGTTCGCTTTTCTCAGCCGTCAATCTTCCCGCATCTCGATAAACGTATGGATATCCAGTCTGTTTATCTTGCGGGTCAGAGGTAGGTCTGTACGATGATAATCGCCAACCGAACGATGATAAGGACCCATCCGGCAATAACGACAATCCACACGAGCTTTTTGGCGATCGCTGCGATCGCCAGAAAGATCGTCAGTACCGCCAGCAGCCCAATCGGGTCAACCAGATCGGTCGGGACAGGGATCGCCGGCAGGACAGTGTGAATCAAGCGAACTATTCCCTCACCGATCAAGCTGCCAAAGCTGTAGATAAAGGTGAGCAGTTGGTCGAAGAATTGCCGCGCAGCAGTGACATCGGGGGTGGTGACCTGCGCCATGCCGGCCACCTGCAGTGAAAGGGCCGCCCCCACAGCGAGAAACGCTTTTCCGATGAACGAAAGGCGGGGGCAACGTCGTCCTCCCCCGCTATCCTTACAGACCAAGGATGGCGAGTAGAGCATCAAAGTTAATGTCTCCTCTTAAGATGTCGTCCACTGTAGTCGCTCCGAACATTCCGGCCAGGGTGGCGAAGAAATTGGCAATCCCTATAGCCGGTGCGGTCATGATGACCGGCATAATCGCTGCATCGAGAGGCATTCCCAAGGCTACGGCCAGCTCCGCGAAGAGAACCTCGTTATCGGCAAAAAACTGGGCAAACGCGGCCTGCAGTAACTCAGGATCCGCCTCACGCACCGCAACTATCCCCTCGCCGAGAAGTCGTCCTAACACTTCCACGGTGGTGAAGAAGGGTGCTCCAATTGGAGCGACTCCCGAGATCCACTGGATGAGGACCGGGGTTGCCTCGGCCGGCTTCCAGTCAAGTTGAACCGTGCCTCCGGCGACAAGTTCTCCACCAGCGAAGTAGAAAGAGGTTCCGGTCATCTCTCCGAGGAGCGGGAGGTACCCGCCGAACTCGATCTTATTCACCAGGGTCACTTCCTGATCGAACTCGATGCGCAGGCCGGTCACCGCGGCGCCGACTGTGTTGGTGATCATCCCTACCGTTACTGGGCCCGCCTGGTAGAACGCAACATCGACTCCACCAGCAAACGCCACTGCCGATACCACCAGCAGTACTAGACATCCTCCCAACAAACCTTTTGTCCCCATGAGAGCCTCCTTGCTCAATAGGATTTAACAATATTCTAGCGATATTCTTGTCATTCGGCAACAGGCGGACTTTCGCCATTAGCCCAATTTGATGTCCTCTCCAGTCACGTAAACCCCGATAGCATGGAGTTTTTTTTCGAAAAACCCGGCTCTTCGTCGTTTTAAGTGGATGGCGGCTTTTAGTATCTCGTCAAGTGCGAGATGTCATTCTGGGCTTGATCCGGAATCTATTGAACAGGTATATGGGTTCCTGCTTTCGCAAGAATAACGATTTAAGCAGTCCGATAGATCAAGATTGACATGACACTAGATTCACACGCGCACGAAGTTAGGATTGATGGCTCCTCCCCCCTTGAGATGGCATCCCCCCTCCCTTGATGGGAGGGGCAGGGGAAAGGTGCCGTGGAGCCTCTCATCCGCGGTGGGACGCACGCCGGCACGCTTGATCTGTTTGCGGTAGATAGCATGATGGCACAGATCGCCCCCCTCACCCTAACCCTCTCCCAATAACAGGGAGAGGGGATTTAAAGC
>JAJOKK010000214.1 GCA_021129875.1 Candidatus Bipolaricaulota bacterium | reverse complement strand
CAAAACCAGGCCCTTAGCGCTCTCCTGTTCCTCTATCGCCAGGTGCTTAGGCAAGACTTGGAAGGCCCCATTGACGCCGTGCGCGCCAAACAGCCTGACCGACTGCCGACTGTCCTGACAAAAGAAGAGGTGCATAAGGTCATTGGGCAGTTATCAGGCATACATCGTTTGATGGCTGGTCTGCTTTATGGCAGCGGCCTGTGGTTGATGGAGTGCGTGCTACTGCGCGTCAAGGATATGGACTTCGCCCAGTCCCTCATCGTCGTGCGCGATGGCAACGGGATGAAGGATCGCGTGACCATGCTCCCCGACAGCGTCATCGCACCACTTCAGGAACATCGGCTCCGAGGGTAAGGGGTCGGGTCTTCTTTCTTGGTATTCTTTGGGTTAGGCTCTTCCCATGGCGCAATTTATCACATTGCGAGCCGCGGCAATGCGTTCGGTGCGATCTTCTTCGCAGATCGTGATCGCGAGCGATTCCTTGAGGTTCTTGGTGAAGTCGTCGAACGCTACGGGTGGCTCTGTCATGTCCATTGCCACTTCAGTATCACTTGCTCATTGAGACACCGAACGCGAATCTGTCTCGCGGTATACGCCAGCTCAACGGCATCTATACGCAGATATCTAGCGTCAACACGAGTTGCGTTCAGCAACTCGCAAGCAACTCAGCGAGCTGAGTTGCCGGACACCGTGTTTCAGGGACGATTCAAGTCCATTCTTGTCGATAAAGAGGCGTGACCAAGTGATTCGTGCGTATCGTTGCTTCGTAAGCAAACGCTGAGGGAGTGATGGTTGGGATGGCCTGCGCGTAGAAAGCCTGCTCGGAAGCGATGCTTTCATCGAGCAGATGAGGCCGTTACTGCTGGATCCTCCGCCCGACCAGAACATCCTCCGCCGAGAGCGCGACGCAGCCAGGCCGAATCTTGAAGAGCTGTTCTCCGATGTGCCGGACAAGGAGACTCGAGACAAACGCATTCACGTGGCCATCCGTTGCTAGCATTGCAAACTTCAAGAAGTTTGAGACCACCTGGCTCTTCACTTCTCGATGATCAGCCTGATCGTGAATCGACTGGCTGAAGCCAAGGGAATTCAAAAATAAAGGCCTGATCATGCTGTTTGGATGTATTATGCTACGGTACCCAACAAGGCAAGAGGCATTAGATGCCTTGACCTCAATCGGGGATGCCCATTTTACATGTGGCGTCTGTTTATTGTGGAATAGGGTATAGCGCTTGATCCAGGAGACGTAGGCCTCCTCATATGGCCCAACAAGGCACTGCAGCCGGCCGGTTTCGCCGGCAGCTGGCGCCAGGACGCTCTGTGCAGGCCCGGTCGGAGGATGATATACTGATTGTAGTCAACCACGGAGGTTCCAATGAAATACCAGGTTGTTCTTCAGAAGACCGATGAGGGATATAGCGTCCATTGCCCCGGTCTACCTGGCTGCTGGTCTCAGGGCGAAACCGAGCAAGAGGCCCTGGACAGCATCGCGGAAGCAATCGGAGACTTTATCATTGCGATTCGCGAGGAGAGCGCACAAGCGGACGTCCGAGAAGTGAAAGTTACGATCTAAACGATGCCTTCAATTCCTGGGGCCAATCATCGCTCGGCCATCTGAGCCCTACAGAAGGCCGGATTCAGGGTTGCTCAGGAAGGGAGAAAGCATGTGGTGATGACGGATTTCATCATGCGTCATTGGTGACGCATGTACGATCACAGAAAATCGATAATAGTACAGAATCGGTTCTCCTGTTATTCACCGGGGCACCTATCCACAGTTCGTTGAATGTCTCGGGTGTGTCTCTCCGGATTCTTCGGGGTTGAGCAAATCGCCATCCAGCATTCGCTATGGGCGAACTGACAGTAGATCACGCCCCACGCATAGGCACGCGGGTCGAACTTCCTGATGGTCCAGCCCTGCTCTTTCGCATACTTCAGGGCTTTGCGAATCTGTTTGTTTCGATGGTCGACCACTTTCTTGCATTCTCCGTCGCAGCAATTCGCCTTGACACAAGCATAGCAACACGTTATACTAGCATTCACTTCACTTCACTTCAGGCGGGTGTTATAAGCCTGGGAAGGAGGTGAAATACAATGCGCAGGATAATAGCAATAGCAGTTTTGGCATTGGTAGTCCTGGTCAGTGGCGTGACAGTCGTAGCGGTTACCGTCACCGATGTGTACAATGCCCCCAATCCGTTGGTAACAGAGACCACGTTCTATCTGGTCTACTATCCTATGCCTCACGTTTTCCATAGCATCGTCATCAAAGTCTATGCTCTGGGAGGCCAACAGGTGGCTCAGCCATATGCTAAAGATACCGACCGTGTAACCTGGGACGGAACAGATTTCAACGGAAACAATCTGGCAAACGGGGTTTATCTTTATAAGGTCTACGTGTGGCAACTTGTGAATGGATGGCCCACACTGATCTTCGAGTCGAACGTCAAGACAATGGCTATCTTGCGGTAAGTAGAATAATTAGGAGGTATGAACAATATGAAAAGAAGGATATTGCAGAAGATTATGGTCGGAGGGCTTTTCCTCCTTACCTTAGCTCTCCTCTATGGATGTGCACACGTGCCCCAGTATTCCCCAACTGCCAGCTTCAGGGCTGAGCCCAGTATAGGGACCGCTCCTTTGACCGTTTCCTTCGATGCCTCGCACTCTTTCGCTGCGGGGGTGAGCCCACCCCCTCCGGGGATGTTTCACTATATATGGGACTTCGATGACAACAATCATAGTGCAGTGGGGATGGTGGTCGAGCACACCTTTGAGGAACCTGGGACCTATGGAGTACAGCTAATGCTCACATATACGGAAGGACGAATGGCCGGGATGCCTGCAAGCGGAACGATCAGATTTATTGTGGTTTTACCTGAAAACCAAGGTAAGTAATCCAAGATCTGGCCTCAATGATCACCCGTTTGGACTCACCTCCCGGAGTTCGTAATCCCTTTCGTTCTTGAGCATCGACCAGATAACACGGACCGCTTG
>JAJOKK010000051.1 GCA_021129875.1 Candidatus Bipolaricaulota bacterium | reverse complement strand
ACGCACTCCTAATTGTAAGTCATAACGGATGTTCCAACCCCTAAAACTAGAAAAGCCCCTTCTGATCAGGCGTTGCTCGTTTTAAGGGTCGCCTTGTGCCCACTAATTTTGCTTTGTAGTGTCCTTGACGCCGTTATGTCAGAGGCGTACAATGTGCTCCTGTGAACATTGATGTTCAGAGTCATCCGATTACTCGCGAGCGAGGCTATATCAGCATCTGCTGCGGAAATCTGAATTTCAAGGATAGCGAGGCGATGCCAAGGAAGGATAAAAGTACCCACTAAAAATAAGCTGGCCTCAGGCCATAGAACTCACATTCCCCACCCCTCGCAACCTCTTTTGGGTATTTTTCGATTGCGCCCTTTCCCGGTTCCATCCTTCCCCAATACGAGATCTTCGGTTAGTCCCAACGCCCGGATATACTGCAACCGCGTAGAGGTCAATGGCTTGGTGAAGCACCATTCTTCGTCGAACTCGGCCACCAGTACCCCCTTGAACTTCGTTGTCATCATGTAGGATGTCGGTGTCTGCGTAGGCTTACCATCCCAACCGGGGATGGCCGTATCTGTGTGCTTTAGGTGCTCGCGCATGACATGTTGCATGAGGTTCCAGACCAGCAGAGCGGTCAGTAGAATGAACCCCAGCACTTCAATACGATCCGGTCTCTTCACGAACATCGCATTGACGAACAGAGGATCTTTCAGAAAGCCAAAGTTACGCTCAATCCCGTGCTGTTCCTTGTAGACCACGAGTACATCTTCAGGTGAATGGGCCATCTCTCCCTCGGTGAGGGTGTTTGTAAGGAGCACGAAGCATCCCGATACCTGCCTAACTTGCTCGACCTCATCCGAGCGCTCGACAACCCGGCCCTCCAGGATGTATCGGACCTTCGATACTTTGCGCTCTCCACTCTTCGGGGGTCTCCCTTTGGCATAGGTCACCTTTTCTGTAACCGTGCATTCACAGGAATGGTAGAGCGACTTCTCGCTGCGGAGCTTCCCGGCGGCAATCACGGCGTCTTCCTGGCAGAAGTACTCCACCTTCTGCGCATCCTTCAGCATCCGTTCAGCCTTCTGTTGTGATTCGGCCAGCCGACGCTCGAGCTTCTTCTGCCTGCGCTTGTCATGCGCATCGGAATGCACCACTACCGCCCGGTAGCTCTTCTCCCCAATGGTGACGGTCATATCACAAGCGCGATACTTTGCCGCCTTACGGCTTCTCGACGACTGCACTCCGGTCTCCACCCCGGTCCACTCCCCCTCCCTCACTGCCTCCAGGACTACCCGCTCCGCTTCTTTGTAACTGAATGGCAGCCGGGTGATGAACAGATTCTCACCCTGTGCTTGCAGGTTCTTCGGTGTGACCATCGCTGAGTCAGAGATGTAGACGAATCCCCCCTCGCCAATGCCGTGCCGGGCCATGTACTTGGACAGGTTCGTCAACACAGCGTTGTTGATTGTCTTGTCCGATGCGTTCCCGTTCTCGCAACCGCCCATGATCGGGATGTTGCGATGAATGCATAGCATCTTTACCAGGAACTGCTTCAGATCCGGCCGGTAATCCTTGCTGTGCCCGTTGGTCACCTGTAGCTGATCTTCGTCGCTAGTGCAGGGGTAATCTCCCCACACACTCACCGAGGTGGTGTCGAAGTGCACATGCCGCATATCCATGTCCAAAGGAAACGCCCTTGCTGCACGGAACGCAACCTGGGAGAACAGTTGTTCTGTCCCTGCCTTGTAGATGGCGTCCAGCGTACGCCCCACCGTGGTATCGTTGAATGCTGTTGCCGGAATCTTCTTACCCAGAAGCAAGCCCGTGTCAACGGATTCCGCAAAGTTCTGCAGATGATACAGGGGGCTCCTTCCCGACAGAGTATCAAGCACCATGAGTAGGACCATGGTTCCCACATCAACATCCATCTCCGTCGGAACGGCGGCGTTGACCGCGCCAGTAAGCCCGATCTTTTTACAGAACGCCGCCACTACCGCCAGGTGGGTGACCTGACTAAAGTTCACGCCCTCAAACATCGCTCTGACACTGACATCGCTCATCATTCTCCTCCCATTTGACAACCAGTTGTATTTCTATTATAATACAACCATGAGCAAATGTCAACCCAAAATCGAAGCGGAAATTGTTGCGGTTAAGAAGGAGCTATTGGAACTTGAGCGTATGCACCCCGGTTCCCTGTCGAAACAGAAGCGATTACGTGGGGGCGAGTACTACCAGCTGAGTTACAGTCATGGAGGGAGAGGTCATACGAAGTATGTCCGACCTGCGGATGTTCCTGAAGTCATGCAGGAACTTGAGAACTACCGAAGATTCCGGGAACTCACCAGGAGATGGGTTGAGCTTGCGATCGAGTTAGCGAAGCTCAAGCGTGACCAAAGCAAGTCAGAGAGGAGGAATATGGAAAAGGAGTAACGGCGCACTTGGTGAACTACTACAGGCAACCGCCTATGTTAAGGTTGATTCCGCAGGTCAGGAAAATACCGAAAAGTAACACCCAGGGGTGGGGAATGTGAGATAGAAAGTGGCAACCTAAGCGGGTTTTCCTTCTCATATTCTTGCCGTAGCGTAGTGGAACATCCGTCATAACCGAAGCAGGTAACAAGCTCCGCTGATAACCACTGTGATAGACAGATTGCAAAACCTTGTGAAAGGTCTGACAAGCCGCCCGGCGTTCGCGTTCTACTCGCTTCAGGTGGTCCCGACACAGGCGCGGCCCAGTATTCTCCGGCCACCCACCTGCTTTGCAAAGGCTCCCGCGATCACCATGTGAACCATCTCATCCCTTCACTCCCCCGCGGGTGAGGCCGGAGACGAGGAACCGCTGCAACGAAAGGAATACGACCATGATCGGAATGGCGCCGAGCATGCAAGCCGCGGCAAAGATCCCCCACCGGATGGCGTATTGCCCCTGAATGAACAGCCTTAACCCTACGGCAAAGGTGAATTGACGCGTTCCCGTCAGCAGAATGCTCGGCAGCAGAAAATCAGAGTATGTTCCGATGAAGGTGAGGATGAAGATGACCGCC
>JAJOKK010000129.1:144-3186 GCA_021129875.1 Candidatus Bipolaricaulota bacterium | reverse complement strand
GCTACTATAATGAGATTATGAGGACGGGAGGACGGGTACCCCGCCATAACGCTTTTCCCATTGGGAAGGTGTTACCCCTTCTGTTGCGAGATCTGGGAGTGTTGCTTCTGTGGGTCAGTGTAGCGGGCAGTGCCGCAATTTGTCTCTTTCTGCGTCGAAGGCGGACATGATAAGACGAGTGGCTCTTTTCCATTTACGCCAACAGACGACTTCCCCTGTATTTATCTTCGTCGCATTGCTAGTAACAGTAACTGTGTTTGCTAATATCGTAATTTGGGGTTTTTTGCACGGGGCGTTTGGCCCTGGTGGGTATTGTAGATGGGGCGATGAGCCATTTGGAGTTTGGGAGGTCTCGATAGGTTCGCTTCAGTCTATCTTTCGTTATATAGTAACTGCTAGAGGTTCAGTAGGGCTTGTTGCGACAGCCCTTATGCAGTCTATCTATGTTTGGATCTTTGTGTTGCCTCTTCTTGGGTTTATCTTCTCCTATAATGGCGTGAGCGACGATCTCGAAAGCGGGCGAGTGCTTTCTCTGCACACCCTGCCGTTATCCAGCAGTGATCTGGCGGTGGGGAGAGCATTAGGGAATGGCTTGGCGGTGATATTGAGCCTTGTTGCTGGAATAGGAGTAGCTGCCGGCATCGGCTGGTGGTGGCTCAGCCGGTTCGTGCCGATCGGCCTTGATTTAGCTGATCTGGTGCGCTCAGGATTGTATATTAGCTTTCTCGCCGTCTACACGCTGGTCTTTGTCCTGCTTGGCACGCTGATCTCGACGCTCACCCGGCATAGCAAAGTAGCGCTGCTTATATGTTTAGTTGTGTTTCTCGGCATATTCATTCTTCATCTCGCACGCGAGAACAGCGTCTTGTTTGACGCGCCGCTACCTCCCACTGGTGACCAAGTCATACGTACGTATTTTATGGGATTCGGGGGCCGGCAAGGGCCGATCGAGGCGCAGCGGGTCGCGGCGGAAGCACTCAAGCATATGGAGGAACTCTTTCCACAGATCAGGAGGCATTACCGCATCGAACGATTATTAAACTTCCTCTCCCCGGCCAACCTGCATATCGAGGTCGCCTCGGCTCTTCTGCAGGATCGGTTCATCCCGCCATATCGGATCTTCGCTCCGGTGCCGCTCGACGAGGCACAGGCAACGATCGGACAGAGCCTCCGTTATCTCCTTCCGGAGATCCTGTTCACGCTGGCGATGATTATGCTATTATTCTGGTTGAATGTGCGGGCGCTGACTAAGTTGGAGGTTTGAGAATGGTAAATGGTGAATGGTGAATGGTAAATCGTGAATGGTGAATGGTGAATGGTGAATGGTGAATGGTGAAAGCAAGATGCAGACCGTAAACCCAACGAATCCTGAGAACTCTATGAACCCAATAAAACCAATAAACCTAATGAACTCAACGAACCCAACGAACCCAACGAACCTAACGAACCCAATGAACTAACAAGAGGAGGCAATCGATGAGCGCAGCGATCGAAGTTAACGGATTGACCAAGGTCTACAACAAACGCGCGGTGGTGGACGATGTCAGCTTTGCAGTGGAGGCGGGGGAGATTTTTGGACTTCTCGGGCCTAACGGCGCTGGTAAGACGACGACAATCAAGATGCTCACCGGTCTGATCAGGCCGACCAGCGGCGAGATCCGGGTGCTGGGACGCAACATGGCTAAGAACGAGATCGAGATCAAGCGCAACATCGGGCATGTCTATGCGGATATGGCGTTCTATAACGAGCTGACCGGGCCGGAGAACCTGCGTTTCTTCGGTCAGTTCTACGGGCTAAGTAAGGCCGATCTCAAGACACGGATCGACGAACTGCTGGCGTTTGTCGATCTTGCCGACGAGCGCAAGAAACGGGTCGGCGTCTATTCCAAGGGGATGAAACAGCGGCTGGGGATCGCCAAGGCGCTGATCCATAACCCCCCGGTCCTGTTCTTCGATGAGGCGATGAGCGAGGTCGATGTAGAAGGGATCAATAAACTGCGCGACCTGATCTATCAGCTGCGCGCCGAAGGACGGACGCTTCTCATCACTTCGCACGTGCTGAGCGAGATCGATATGGTCTGCGACCGGATCGCTATCTTGAACCGTGGAGACCTGATCGCGCTCGAACACACGGTTGCGCTCAAAGAATCGCTGCAAGGAAAACTTTTCAAATATCGTCTCGCCCATTCCGAGCCGATTATTGATTTACAGTTGGCCGGGGTACGTAAGGTACAGTTTGTCGGTGATGCCAGTGTGATCCTTGCCGATGAGCATATTGAGGCTGCGCTGCAAGAGAAATTCGGCGCTGCGCAGATATCTCAGGTCGATCCGTCGTTGGAAGAGGCGTTCCTGTGGCTGCTCGAGCAGAATCAGAGGCAGTGAGAGAGCGTACCACAGCCATCCAGGATGGTTTTATTGCTAGTGACTGTCGATGATGCATCATCGACGTTCATTCGCGGTTAGCCGGGGTTGCCGGTCAAAGGACTGGGGAGCAACAGCTGCAGAACCAAAGCGCACAGGCTATAAGCAGAATCTCGAATGAACGCTAGTAAAAAACTCCGAAGTAAGTGGAGTTGATCCTCATGTTGCAGTTTGATGGAATACGTTCTCGATTCAGAGAGAACGGCGCACACCTGTCTGCTTTACTCACTCGCCAGGCAGGCAAGGTACGCCGCTCGAAAGATAGTACGTATTCAGCAAACCATCCCTGAACCGCGTCCGAGGGAAAAAAGGACCAGGATAGAGACTGACATACACGGATTATTGCTGGAGGGGCCGGCCAAGAGGCCGGAGTGACGGGGGGGCGTTGAGTTCGTAGCCCCATGAAGTAGGACTGTACGGGGCAAGCCCCATAGTCAATCCCAAATCGGCTACTACACCCCCCGAGACGGTGAAAGCTTTTGTTGTGCAAGGAGAAGAGGTTTGTGCAGCAGCCTGTATAGAGCTTTGCATTACGGATTTTATTCTTAGGCAATTCCATACTTGACTGAACTACAGAGCATCATGTACACTGCTCTGGCAATGATACCTAAGACTGCTTCA
>JAJOKK010000129.1:0-134 GCA_021129875.1 Candidatus Bipolaricaulota bacterium | reverse complement strand
AAGAGCGCCGAGGTCAGGCATGAAGGTTCCTATTCCACTCTCTGCGTGCTCTGCGTTCTTGGGGGGTGTAGTAAGTCCCAAATCGGCTACTACACCCCCCGAGACGGTGAAAGCTTCTGTTCTGCAAGGAGAAG
>JAJOKK010000046.1 GCA_021129875.1 Candidatus Bipolaricaulota bacterium | reverse complement strand
CTGCTCACGTAAGACCGCCTCGAGTTCCGTGCACAACCCCTCCTTGTCCGCCACCCCTTGCACCCGCAGGATCACCTTGTGGTAGGCCTCTCCCTTTGCTCCTTGGGCAAGGCTGACCAGTTGGACATCATGCTGAGCAAGGCTGTTGAGGATGCGGTACATGGCGCTTTTACCGGCATTATGAGGGATCTTGACGGTAATGCGGGTCCCGGTAGCGCCGATCCCCAATGCCTGGGCAAGGGCGCGGAGGATCTCGCTCTGGGAGATGACCCCGACCAGCTGTTTATCGTTCACCACCGGGAGGAGGACCAGCTGGTTGTGGAGCAGGATGAGCGCCGCCTTCTCCATGGTGTCGTCTGGTCTTACGGCGAAACGGGCCTCAAAAGTGACCTTTTCCACCGGTAGATCCCAGTCGGTCACCCCTTTGAGCGCACCTCTGGTGATGAATCCGGCAAGCTCGTTCTCCGCGCCTACGACCAGCAGGAGCGAGAATCCCTTTTCATCCATCACCTGCCGAACAGCAGAAAGGGGAGCGTCCGTTTGCACGGTCACCGGCTCGGTGCACATGTAGCTACCGACGTTCATTCACTCTCTTCCTCAGTCTGGGAAATGATCTTCTCCTGTAGGTTCGCTGGGACGGGCTGGTACTTCAGCAATTCCATCTGGAACGTGGCCCTTGCCTGAGTCAGAGACTTGAGGTCGAGAGCGTAGCTCTGCATCTCGACCAAGGGGACCTCGGCGTGCACAATCGTCATCCGCCCTTCCGGTTCCATCCCTAGTATCCGCCCGCGCCTGCCGTTCATGTCACTGATGACATCGCCGGTATGGTCCTCCGGGACCCTGACTTCAACGGTCATCACCGGCTCGAGAAGGCACGGATTCGCATCGTCGAACGCAATGCGAAACGCGTTTCTCGCCGCCAATTTGAACGCCAGTTCCGAGGAATCAACCGGGTGGAACTTTCCGTCGAATACGGCCGCTGCAACGTGGGTCACCGGGTACTTGGCCAGGTTCCCTTGCTCCATCGCTTCGATGATCCCTTTTTCCACCCCCGGGATGTACTGTCCGGGGATCGAGGCGCCTTTGATCTCATTGAGGAACTGGAAATCCTCGCCTTTGAGCGGCTCGAGGCGCACAACCACCTCGCCGAACTGGCCGCGCCCGCCCGACTGCTTCTTGTGACGGTACCTGGCGGTCGCCTTCTTTCGGATCGTCTCCTTGTACGGGATGTGCGGGCGCTGGGTCTCCAACGCAACATTGTACCGGTTCTTCAGCCGCTCGATGACTATGGAGAGATGGATGTCTCCCATCCCCCACAGGAGCCGCTCCTTGGTAACTGGATCTCGCCCAAACTTAACGGTCGCCTTGGTGGAACAGATTTCCTTCAATGCCTCACTCATCTTCTCCACGTCGGACTGGCTTTTAGGGAGGATCATCCGTGAGTAGACCGGTTGAGGGAAGGGAAGGAATGGGAACGATTCCTCGTCCGCCTTTGCAGAGATGGTGCTCCCAAGAGGTAAATCCTCCACCTTGCCGATGGCGACGATTGTGCCGGCCGCTGCTTCAGGAACACTCTTCTGCTTTGTCCCGTCGAAGGTGTACAGGTCTCGAATATCCACCTTATGATGCCCATCGGGCAGCACGTAGCACGTCCCTCCCCCTTTCAGCGTCCCTTGAATGACCTTCGCGTAGGCGAGCCGACCGAGGTACGGATCGACTGCAAGGTTGAAGACGACCGCTTTGCATGGGAGATTACCAGCATCCCCGGCATCCCCGGCATTTCCGGCATTATCGTAGCCGGGAACAAGATTGATGAACGCGTCCATCAATCGGTCGATCCCTTTGTCTTCGCTGGCCGCACCCCAGAATACGGGGACAAGCGTTCCGCCGGCGACACCCTTGGTCAACGTGGAGGAAATCTCAGCGGTCGTGATCTCCTCCTCCTCGAGAAACTTCATCATCAACTCATCGTCAAGAGTGGAGACCTCTTCCAACAGGAAAGCGCGCCATTCCTCGACTGCAGGCTGCAGGTCGGCGGGGATATCTTTCTTCGATTTATCGGCAAAGTAGAAGGCCCGGTTCGCCAACAGGTCGACCACCCCGACGAACACCCCTCCTTCCCGTATCGGAAGATCAATCGGGACGAACTTACCGTCGAACTGTTCGCGTAGCGATGTGATGATCGCCGCAAAATCGACCCCTTCTTTATCCAGGTGATTGACAAAGACAGCGGTCGGTCGCTGCGCAGCGCCGGTGATCTCCCACGCTCGCTCTGCCATCACCTCGATCCCTTTCTCGCCATTAATTACGATCAGAGAGAGATCGGAGATAGAGACCGCCTTGTACATCTCCTCGATGAACTCATTCCCGCCCGGGGTATCGAGCAGGGTTATCTGCGTCCCTTTCATTGCATAAGAGCCGAACGCCATGTCGATTGAGTAGCCGTGATTCTTTTCCTCTTGCGAGGTATCGAGCACAATCGGATCCTTAACGCCGCCTTTCTTCAATAGTGAAGTGGCAAGGACCGTTTTACCAGAGCCGGCATGCCCCACCAAGCAGATATTCCTCGCTTGCCCCATTGATTATCCCCCCTAAATATGGTTAATAGAGACCTTCTACGCAGTATACTCGATCATGATCTGCATTGACAAGAACGGGCCCTCACACCCCAGGCAGGGAACCCAGAGCAATACTCAAGAGATGAGTCTCTCGCTGAGCCCTATCTGCCTGCCTGTCTCATCCACAACGTAGACAGAGCTTGAGTAAGCGTAGCGAGCAGGCGAGAGAAAAAGATTGTGCCTCTCGCAAATCAGCAAACCCATAGAGCCGGTTGCGTAAGCCTGTTCTGCTACTCGTCATCAAACTCGGTTGCGAAGCAAGGCCGCCTGTCTGCCAACCAGAGAGGGAGGGCCACCCCGTAGCTTCAAGCATTTTACCGCTCGGGGGAGTGTAGTATCCGGGGAAGAATTTACTACACCCCCCGAGACGGTAAAAGTTTCTGTTGGACCTCCGGTCTTGCTTTGCAACCCGTAAGGAAAAGAGGTTTATGCAACATCCTACATACTGCCTGAAATATGGCAGACCTAGAACCACGGATTGGCCCTGATAGACACAGATTAGCGAATAGAGAACATCCCTGATCATCTCAGGGAGAGCGAAACCTTAAGAATAAAGCTCTATTACTATTAGCTGTTGTCGATGATGGCATTGGGTAAATGCTTTCACCGCCGAGGTCGCCGA
>JAJOKK010000099.1 GCA_021129875.1 Candidatus Bipolaricaulota bacterium | reverse complement strand
TTGAACGTGAACGTAGTCCCGATCGGGCCGGTGCTCGGGCTGATCGTGAACGACGCGTTCGGCGGGCGGTTCGCGGCAGTGGGAGGGGAGAGGACGAGCCTTCCGCGTCCGTAGAGGTGCCTGTTCCCCATCGCCACGGTTTGGGTGAGGAGATGCGCGCGCAGCGCAGGCTCATTCAGAGACGTATCCTGAGAAAGGAGAAGGGCGGCTGCGCCTGCTACGTGCGGGGCCGCACCCGAGGTCCCGGCGAAGCTGGTATGGGGATGAGTCCCGGTGGAAACGTTGTCCGGTGCGGTTAAGTCGGGTTTTGCCCGCCCGTCGGCGGTCGGGCCCCGCGAGCTGTGCGGTGACAGCGGGCCGGTGGTGTATTGTCTGTGGTCGATCGCCCCGACAGTGACTACGGCTGCGACGTTCCCCGGAGCGAGGATCGAGCTTGCCGCGATCGCCGGCGAGAGGCCTTGATAGAGGTTGTGTACCTTGATCCTCATGGATCCACTCCCTCTGATCCGTACTGTGTGTGTGCCGGTCGATCGAACAACGGTCATGATCGCCTCGGTCGGTTCCTCGGTTCCGGTCTGGTGCTTGGTCGAGGAGGCGATGAGGTTTTGCGCAGGATCGTAGAGGTAGAGGTCGTAGTCGCTCGCCGCATCCGGCCAGTCGTTCCACGTCATGTACAGGATCACCTGCGAACCGCTCGTAGCGTGAAAGGTGAGTGCCTGATCGTGCCAGGTGTCGCGGTTGCGGTCGGTGAAGGTCCCTTTCCAGTGGCTCTGTGCCTCGTTCCCCGCAGCGTTTATCCAGACGATCCCTCCGGCGATCGCCCGCTTGGCGATCTCGGCGATCGTCCCTGTTCCGTCGGAGAAGTTTGTGTTGAACCAGCCGAGGGAGTGGTTGATGATATCGATTCCGTTGTTCAATGCGTAGGCGACCGCAAGGTCGAGGTCGACCTCATCGGCGATCTTAATCAGGTGAAGCTCCGCCCCGGGCGCGATCTCGTGCACGATCTCCGCAACAGCGGTCCCGTGAGTAATCCCGCTAGTAAGACCGGTCCTGGTGAGGTCGTGTTTGTGTACGTTGCGGGGGAGATCTCCCCGTGCCTGCGCCTGGGAGAGGCCGGCAAAGCCGAGGTCGATGATCGCTACCCTGACTCCGCTTCCGGTAATCCCGGCGGCATGAAATGCAGCCGCTCCGATCGCTCCCACTCCTTGCCCGGGGACACCCAAGGCATGCGGAGTGTGCGGAGGGCGGATGAACGAGACTCCCCCGATTCGGGCGGCGATAGTTGCAAGCTGTGAAAGGGGGACACTCACCCTGACCAGGCTGGTCGAAGCATCGATCGCCGGCCTGCGCACCCCAAGGGCGGCGAGTGCAGCGACGGTCGCCGCGGGCGTCCGCCCGGGTTGCGGTTCCAGAACAACGGTCACAGTAGCGGTGGCTGGATTGAACGGAATACCATGGAGGCTCGCCAGCTCGCTGAGCGCCGCCTGCGCGGGGCGGGGGAGCCGGGCCATGAAGTCGGCCGCCATCGCTCCGACCGCTGTCCCGACCGAGGCCTGCGCCGCACTGAGAAGCGTCTGCAACGCCCCATCGAGTAGCGGGTTGTGCTCGGCAGGGGCGATCTTTGTGGTGCGGAACGCGGTGATCGCTGCCGCCGGAGTCGCTGCTGGAATCGCTATGGGAATCCGCGCTCGCTCTATAGCGTCACTTTGCCCCGTCATTTCGAGGAAGAGAACTGCCTCCTCTTCGTCATCGGGCCACGAGAGAACAGCAAGGAACCAGTCAGGGGCGAACGGGATCCGCACCCCAACCGGGCGCCTTCCCCAGTAGACGATGGAGGCACCTTCCTCTAACAGGTCCTCTTTGTAGGGACCTAGGTCTGCTAAATGGCGCAGAACGTGCGTACCCCAATTTTCGCGCACCATGACCAGGTTGAATTTTCCGGAACGGGTGGCCCCTGCAAGTGCAATCTGTTGACCCAGGGCGTTCGCTGGATAAGGGCGAAGCAGGACCCTGATTCCGGTCTCCGCTTGAAAGCGGGTGATAGTAGTGTTCCACTGATCACGTGTCGTCTGATCAACCCCCACGGTCAGCGCCGTCTGTGCAATGGCAGGCACGGCGAGCAGGACGCACAGGAGCAACAGCATGCCGATTCGTTTCATAATCTCTCCCTCTATTTCAAAGACGTCAAAGACGCGTTACGGTACTGCCGGGTGTGGCCGATAGGGTGGCCTGACATAGCCGATCGAACCCGAGCGTGCCAGTTCGACGAGCCGTTCGATCGGCAGGAGCAGCCGGGCAAGCTTTTCGGTCTCGCTCTCGATATACGGGGCGAACGCCTCAGGGATCATTTCCCCGGGGACCTTCTCGGCGACGACCACTACCCGCAGTCCGATCCGGGTTATCCCTTTTGCCGATGCAGCAGCGAACCAGTCTGCAGAGACAGTCAACCAGTAGAGATTGGAATCGATGGCTACACCTTCGGGAGGAACCGGCCCCCTCTCTGCGTCCTTCTCGAACGGGACAGGCAGTTGCATCTCTACCTCCGCCTCAAAGAGCCCCATCCCTTGCAGGGTGTCGATCACCAAGCGAAGGGTCTCCCACTTGGGCAAGTCCAGGTGGGGAACCAAGACTAGTTCATAGCCGTCTGCGCTCGGGCGGACCGTGTAATCGAACTCCTCCCCGATAATACGCAGAAGGAACCGATCGCCGTCGACGTAGAGGAGGGATGGCGCTGCAAGGAGGACCTCTTCAGGCTCATCGGTGAGCTCCTTCCCACGGTACGCGGTCAGGATCTCGCCGTCACGGATGATGACTGTGAACCCGGTCTGCTGCGCCGTCTGCACCAGCGACTCGATCGGAGTCGCAATCATCCCGATTGAGATCAGGTAGTATTGGGTCTGCACGAACATCATCTCGCTTGCTGCCGCACCGGTCCCCATAAGGAGAACGGCAAGTAGGAGCGCGGCGAGCGCGCCGCCCATCTTCAACTTGTTAATCATTGTTGCCCCCTTTGTTTTTTACGAAGTAGATCGCCCAAACCTACACCAGTGACGGCGGAAAGTTTCGCAAGGTAGAGATAAACGGTATCGTGACCGCGCACCGGGCTGTTGCACGATGCGGCCTTCTCCTTGCAGAATAGAAGCTTGCACCGTCGAGAACCTGTCTGCCTCACCGGCCTGTCTGCGTTGCATACGCGATCGGTTAAGGGTAGCCGGTTCTCTGGACCAGTCTGCCGCCTGCCTGCGCGCAATCGCGCGGGCAGGGCGCATT
>JAJOKK010000211.1 GCA_021129875.1 Candidatus Bipolaricaulota bacterium | reverse complement strand
GCCTTGCGGATGATCTCCCGCTGAGGAAGGTGGTTCCCGGTGAGGATGAGGCAACGCAGGCTTGCGGCATCAAGGGCGGCCTGATGGATCTCAACCCGGTCTCCCCCGGTGATGACTGCTAGCTCCGGGGTCCGCCGGAAGATACGCAGGGCCTGTTCCGGTCCGGTCGCTCCGATCCGAAAATGCCGGATCTCCTGATCGAGTGGAACGTCGGTCGCCACCCGTCCGCTGAGACGTTCCACGATCTCCTCCACACTCACCGAGTGCAGCGAGTGATCGTACGGGATGATCCCAAGGACCTCGGTTCCGCGGTCGGCCAGGAACGGGGCAAAGACGTCGCTCACCGAGGCCAGCTGTGTTTCCATAGAGACGCAGTTAAGGACGACACCGAGGATCTGCGATTCGCTCCCCAGCAGGCGCAGGGCGCACAAGACCCGATCGATCGCGCCTTCGCCGTCGTAGCGGGTGAGGAGGATGATCTTCGCGTGCAGGAGCTCGGCTATATCGAAATCGCTCAGACCAGCGCCGACCCCGAAGCCGAGGTAGCGACGCCCCTCGATCAGAGCGACCTGGCGGCCCTGCGTTATCCGGGTGAACGCGTGGTAGATGCGCTCGCGGAAGCCGCGGTCGCCGGATTCGATCGCCTCTTGTAGGAACGGCCCCTCCAATGCCACCGGCGCGATCTGCTGCACGTCGTCCTTCAGGTCGAGGATCGTGCGGATCGCCTGTGCGTCACGATCGATCGGCTCCCCGGTCGTATAAGAGACCGAGGAGCTGATCGGCTTCATGTATGCGAACGAATCCCCTTTCTCCTTTAGGGCAAGGCCGAGGGAGAGGGAGAGGACGCTCTTTCCAGCGCTTCTTTCCGTGGATACGATTAATAGCCTTTTCATTTCACTGGCGATGATAGTGGGAAAGATCGAGCGAAACAACGCCTTTTTGGCATCACAGGATGCTCACCGCTGCCACATATCCTCTTCACAACCGGCGGCTAGACTCAACGTACACCCATTGGAAGCAGGCTTGCTTCCTCCCGCCGGAGAACCTGGGCATGGTCCATGGGAGAAGGATAAGACGGAAGAGGGGATCGTTGCCTGGGTTCTCCGGCGGTTATAGGGTGTGTTCTTCCGTATAATGAGGCCTGAGATGAAGCGGATCTTGATCGTTGATGATGAAGTGATGATAGTGCGGACGGTGAAGGCGTACCTCGACCAGGAGGGGTTCAAGACCTACACGGCACGCGATGGGGAGGAGGCACTACGTGCGTTTGCGGAGACGGGGCCGGATCTGATCGTGCTCGATTTGATGCTTCCCAAACTGAGCGGGATCGAAGTGACCAAGAAGATCAGGACGACCTCCACTGTGCCGATCATCATGCTCACCGCGAAGGTGGCGGAGACCGACCGGGTCATCGGCCTGGAGCTTGGAGCCGATGACTATGTGATCAAGCCGTTCAGCCCGCGGGAGCTTGTCGCCCGTATCCGCGCAGTCCTCCGGCGGATTGACGGGGGGGCGGGGACAGCAGAACGGATCAGTGCCGGAGGGCTCGAGATCGACTTAAAGACGCGTGAGGTACAGGTGGATGGCAAGGAGATCGAGCTGACTCCGACCGAATTCGACCTTCTCTCCTTCTTCGCGCATCACCCTGGGCAGGTCTTCACCCGGCTGCAACTCCTGCGGGAGGTTCAAGGCTACACCTACGACGCATTCGCCCGCACCATTGACACTCACGTCAAGAACCTGCGCCGGAAGATCGAGGCCGACCCCAAGGACCCTCACTATATCCTCACTGTGCACGGTGTCGGCTACCGCTTCACCCGGGAGGAATGAGATGATGCGACGGTGCCCGTTTGCCCTCAAACTGGGGCTCTCGTTCGGGATCGTCATCCTTCTCTCCGTGGCGCTTGTCTATTTCCTGACTGCGCGGGCGATCACCTCCCGCTTCGCCGCTTACCGCGCACAAGAAAAGCAGCGGATCGCACAGCAGGTGAGTAGCCTGCTCGCCGAGTACCGTACTCGTACGGGGACTTGGCTGGGGGCGGAGCGGCTGTTACTGGCCCAATACACGGTGCGGATCAACAACCAGGTGGTCGCGCGGCACACGCCCCTTGTCGGAGGGCGCTTCTCCCTGGCCGACGAGAGAGGTCTGATCATTGTCTCTACAGAAGAGGCTTTGGTCGGCACAACCCTTTCGTCGGCAGCGATCGCAGAAGGGATTTCGATCGCGGTAGACGGAAAACTGCTTGGGACCCTCTGTATCAACGGGAAGGAAGTTCTTCTCGGGCCGGAGGAAGAGGAGTTTCTCTCCTCGGCGCAACGTTCTGCCATGCTTGGGGGAGCGATCGCCTCCGGGGTGGCATTCTTGCTGGCCGTCTTCCTCATTGTCCAGGTCCTCTCGCCGTTGCGGCTCCTTTCCCGCGCCACCGAGCGGATCGCGCAAGGGGACCTGTCGCAGCGGGTGCGCTTGACAGCGCGGGACGAGTTTGGCCGTCTGGGAGAGTCGTTCAACCGGATGATCGACAACCTGCAGCGTTCGGAGACGATCCGCCGGACGATGACCGCGGACATCGCCCACGAATTACGCACTCCGGTGACGATCATTCAGGCGAACCTAGAGGCGATCCTCGATGAGATATACACCCTCGATGCCGAGACGATCACTCCTATCTACGAGGAGACCCTCCACCTGGGGAGGTTGATCGATGATCTGCGTGACCTGGCTCTGGCCGAAGCCGGCGAACTTCAGCTGGACAAAGAGCCGACCGACCTTGTCCAGTTGGCAAGCCATGTGGTAGAGACGATCAACTTCGCGCTGGAGCATGGGCCAAAGCTGACCGTTATTTCCCCTCCTGCGCTCCCCTCTCTGTCGCTCGACCCGAAGAGGATCCGGCAGGTCCTGGCGAACCTGTTGGGTAACGCGTTGCGTTACACGCCGGATGACGGGGAGATCAGGGTCGAGATCGCGCGAGTGGAGGATGCGATTGAACTGAGAGTTGTAGATAACGGACCTGGAATCGCTTCCGAAGACCTTCCTCATCTGTTCGAGCGGTTCTACCGTGGTGATCGGGCGCGGAGCCGCGCCGCCGGCGGGAGCGGTCTCGGACTGGCCATCGCCAAGCACTGGGTGGAGGCGCACGGCGGGAGAATCTTCGCCCAGAACGTTGAGACCGGCGGAGCACGCTTCACCGTCCTTCTGTACTTTGCTTGATACGCACCCTTCCTTCCCCTAAGATGGAGCGAGATTAAAGAACCCCGTACAGGCTGTCCAATAAG
>JAJOKK010000009.1 GCA_021129875.1 Candidatus Bipolaricaulota bacterium | reverse complement strand
TCCTATTCCACTCTCTGCGTGCTCCGCGTTCTTGGGGGGTGTAGTAAATCCCCAATCGGCTACTACACCCCCCGAGACGGTGAAAGCTTCTGTTGGACCTCCTGTCTTGCTTCGCAACCCATAAAGAGAAGAGGTCTGCGCAAGAACCTGTATGGGTTTACTGAATGCTTACCAGTGCTATCTCATGCTCATCTCGCACGAGAAAGACCGTCTCGCTTTATGCTCATCTTGCATGAGACAAGTCTCAGCATTGACTCCAAGTGGACAGCAGGGCATACTTACATATACTTGCACGCTAAACTAAGGATCACAAAATTGGGAAGGATGGGTTATGGAAGACATTTGATCTCAGGCGATTTCTTTTCAAGGTGTTGCATTGCACGGCTCAAGCCACTTACCGGCTGGATGTTGTCGGCGAATTCTGCGGTTTTATAGTGGTGCTGCGCGATACCGTGGGTATCTGTCACACCGGTGCAGATGGCCAGCAGAGCATCCACTGTCATCGAAACAATGCAGACTAGCGCACGGTTCTATTGAATACTGAGAACGGAGTGACCTACCATGCAAACACTGCTAGATAAACACTGGCATCACCTGCCACAGGAAGAAGTGCTCGATCTACTCGACGCAGATTCCTCTCGCGGGCTGGACCGGTTCGAGGTGCAACATCGAATGGAGCGCTTCGGACCCAACGCGTTGACCCCACGTAAGGGACACGGCTCGCTGGTGCGGTTTCTGCTCCAATTTAACCAGGCGCTGGTCTATATTCTGCTGTTAGCGGTAGTCGTCAAACTGCTGCTGGGCGCTTGGGTCGATGCCGGCGTCATCTTCGGCGTGGTACTGATCAACTCCCTCATCGGATTCCTCCAGGAGGGCAAGGCTCTGCGCGCGTTGGAGGCGCTCGCTCGCGCCATGACTGCCGAGGCTACGGTCTTGCGTGCGGGTGAGAAGCACCGCATCGACGCTAAAGACTTAGTTCCGGGCGACATCGTCTTACTCGCCTCCGGCGACAAGGTGCCGGCCGATCTGCGCCTGATGAGCAGCCGCAGCCTACAGATTGATGAGTCCGCTCTGACAGGGGAATCAGTGCCGGTGGAGAAAGAATCCGAGGTGCTCGGCCATGACACCGTGCTGGCCGATCGCAGCAACATGGCCTATTCTTCCACCCTGGTGACTCACGGTACCGGTGCGGGCGTGGTAACGGTCACCGGCGACGGCACCGAGATCGGCCGCATCTCCGAACTGATCGCCGGCGCTGAGGTGCTGGCCACACCGCTGACCCGAAAGATGGCCCGCTTCGCCCACATCCTTCTCTACGCCATCCTTGGCCTGGCAACGGTCACCTTTGCCGTCGGCTTGTGGCACGGCAAGTCGTGGGTAGACATGTTCATGGCTGCGGTCGCTCTCGCCGTGGCGATGATCCCGGAGGGACTGCCGGCGGTGCTGACCATCACGCTGGCCATCGGCGTATCACGTATGGCAGCGCGTCACGCCATCATCAGTCACCTGCCGGCGGTTGAGACCCTGGGCAGCACTACCATCATCTGCTCGGACAAGACAGGCACCCTGACCCGCAACGAAATGACGACGCAACACCTGTGGGCCGGTAACGCAGATTTTGAGATCGCCGGCGTCGGCTATAACCCAGTCGGCGCAATCCGTCAGGCGGATCAGCCGGTGGAGGTTTCTGCGCACCCGACGCTCGGCGAGCTGTTGCGTGCTGGTCTGCTGTGCAATGATTCTGCGGTTAAACAAAATGAAGACGGTTGGTATATCGAGGGCGATCCGACTGAGGGAGCGCTGCTGGTGGCAGCACGCAAGGCCGGCCTCGACGTCAGCCAAACACACGAGCGTTATCCGCGCCTGGACACCATCCCTTTCAAGTCGCAGTATCGATACATGGCGACCCTGCATGCGGACGGCGACAAGCGTCTGCTCTATATGAAGGGTTCGGTGGAGAACCTTCTGTCGCGCTGCGACACCATCTTGGGGGAGGACGGCGAACACCTGCCACTGGACGTCTCGACCATCCATGCCAAGGTTGACGCCATCGCCGGGAACGGCTTACGCGTACTCGCGTTCGCTTGCCGGGAACTTCCTGTGGGGACTGCCCACATCGGCCGTGACGATGTTGCCGCAGGGCTGGTCTTCCTCGGTATTCAGGGGATGATCGATCCGCCGCGGGAAGAAGCTGTGCGTGCCGTGAATATCTGCCGGGACGCCGGCATTCGGGTGAAGATGATCACCGGCGACCATGCCATGACCGCCGCGGCCATCGCCGGCCAGATCGGCCTGGACGGAGAGATGACGCCGGACGAGATGCCCGCTGTCTTAACCGGCCGGGAACTGGAGACGATGGCCGACGCTGAGCTGATCGAAGCAGCCACTGACACCACCGTGTTCGCACGGGTTGCCCCGGAGCAGAAACTGCGGCTGGTAGAGGCCTTGCAGGCCCGCGGCGAAGTGGTTGCCATGACCGGTGACGGAGTCAACGACGCCCCGGCCCTGCGCCGCGCCGACATCGGGATTGCTATGGGAATCACCGGCACCGAGGTCGCCAAGGAGGCCGCCGACATGGTGCTCACCGATGACAACTTCTCAACCATAGAAGCAGCGGTCGAAGAAGGGCGCGGGGTCTTCGACAATCTGGTCAAGTTCCTTACCTGGATTCTGCCCACCAATGCCGGGCAGGGCTTGGTCATCATCGCTGCGGTGCTGGCCGGCAGGACTCTACCAGTGCTTCCGGTGCAAGCTCTGTGGATCAATATGACTACTGCCGTGCTGCTCGGTTTAACCCTGGCCTTTGAGCCCCGCGAGCCCGATATTATGTCCCGCCGGCCGCGCCTCCCAGGGGCGCCGGTCCTGAACAGGAAGATGATCTTCCGCATCCTACAGGTGGGGTTATTGCTGCTGTTCGGCTCTTTCAGCTTGTTTGAGTGGGCGCTCCTCCGAGGCGCGAGCATCGCCGAGGCGCGCACCATTGCAGTCAATGTGTTCGCCGTAGGCCAGTCATTCTATCTGCTCAACTGTCGCTCCCTGCGTCTGTCCATATTCCAGTTGGGGCTGGGCAGCAATCCATTGATCTGGGTCGGCATCGTTGCGATGATGACGGTACAGCTGCTATTCACCTACGTGCCGCTGATGAACCGCCTGTTCCACACAGCCCCTATCGGACTATTCGATTGGGTGCGCATCCTTGTGGTGGGTATGATTATCTATGTAATTATCGCAGTCGAGAAGGCATGGCGGCGGCGCTAGCTTAAAAGTATAGGAATTTCCATTTTTAC
>JAJOKK010000097.1 GCA_021129875.1 Candidatus Bipolaricaulota bacterium | reverse complement strand
AGCTCTTGCAGCTCCTCCTCGTTCATCCGCCCGGCTTTGTGCTCGCCCACCGCCTCAAAGACGTCTTTCAAGTCCACGTCCCGGCCGTGGTAGCGCCCGGCCAGCATCGGCCCTCAGCATCCCGGGAACAATCTGGTCGCAGTTCGGGATGAGGACCAGGCTGTCCAGTCCGTGAGCCGCTGTCATCACCTCCACACAGTCAGCGATCAGCTCCAGGCTGGGCAGGGGAGTGACGCATCCCTGGATGACCCATGGCGATGCCGTCGCACACACCGATGGTATGAAACTCAAGCGGCGTGCCGCCCGTTCAAAACCTTGTCTGACTCGATTACTGCGCATCTTTCCGCCTTGTCTGATTAGTAGAGTTCATTGCCCTGTGAAATATGTGTGTTAGTTGTGATTGCACGAGGCAGGGGTTCATTGAGTTCATAGAATTAGCGTCGTGTTCATACCGCTATCTATGCCTACCGGCTCTTTCCCCATTTTGCATTTCTCATTCTGCATTGTGAAACTATGGCGGAGTGGGTGGAGGGCAGGGCAAATAGTGGAGAATGATGGTTCAATGGTTGGGGGACACTAACGAGTGGTAGTGCGCCGTCGATAGCGAGCACAACGGGACTACTGAGAGGGGAAAAACTTACTTCATTATTCACCTCCTTCCTGGTTATCCTTTCTTGGTTACACCTGCTGATTCAAAAGTGGCCATCTGTTGCATGACTGTACAGCCTGCCTGTAAAAGAGGTATAACCAGGGCAGCCCCAGAACCTTCACCCAGGCGCAGGTCCCACCGGATCAGAGGCTTTAGCCCGAGCCAATCCAGTTGAGCCTGATGTCCCTGTTCAACAGAACAATGGGAAGCGATCATGAAGTGCTTGGAGGCAGGCATTATTTCCCGAGCAATCAGGGATGCGGCACCGGTAATAAATCCATCCAAAATCACTGGAATTCCTCTTGTAGCGGCCCCAAGGATAGCACCGATTAGGGCGGCGATTTCGTAGCCTCCAACCTTAAACAAAACATCCAGCCCGTTATTAGGGTCTGGCTTCCGTCGTGCCAGGGCCTTTTTAATCACTCCAACTTTTGAGGTCCATCCTGCTTCATCAAGCCCCGTACCCTTGCCAGTGACCATTTCGATCTCCAAACCTAGTAGGCAGGCGGTGATCGCACTGCTGGTAGTGGTGTTTCCGATACCCATTTCCCCCAGGGCCAGTAGTTGGGCTCCTCGCTCAATCTCTTCCCGGGCGGTATCAAACCCCACTCGAATAGCAGCCAAGCCCTCTTCTTCCGTCATGGCTGGCTCCTGCATGAAATTACGGGTGCCAGCCCGTACCTTCTTGTTGTTTGCCTTGCTGAATTCCCCCTCGCTTGCCACACCTACGTCAACTACCCGCAGCCTGGCCCCAACGCTGTTGGCTATCGCGTTTATCGCGGCCCCTTCCCGCTCAAAGTTCATAACCATTTGCGCGGTTACTTCAGATGGATATGGCGAAACCCCCTCGGCTGTGATCCCGTGATCAGCAGCAAAGAGCAGGATCGAAGCCTGGTCTGCCACGGGGCAAACTTTCCCGGTTATCCCTGCCAATTTCACAACAAGGTCTTCCATCTGCCCGAGACTTCCAGGGGGTTTGGTCAGATTGTCCAGACGTGCCCTTGCCTGCCGGCCCACTTCTACGTGAAGGCTGGCTGCCTTCAAATCACTAAGCCAAGTCGTTTCTTGCTTCACAGCAGTACTCCTTTTCGGATTATCGCCATCACTTCAGCAATATCCAGGTTTTGCCTTACCACCCTTGCCCACTGGTCCAGGTTTTTCTCCCTGACTTCCCAGTAATCTAGGGCTCCTTCTTCTGCGGTTAATTCGGGAAGACCCTTTCTCCTGCGCAAAAAATTGAGCCACAACCAGCGGAACTGCCCATTTTCAAATAAACCGTGTAAATAAGTACCAAACAGCCTGCCATCAGCACTGTAAACCCCGTCCTCAACACCACCATCACCTACATCTTCTTCACGCGTTAACCGGAACAACGGTCTGCTACTGCCGCTATACTCTGTACGCCCCATATGTATTTCATAGCCCTTTACCAGTGGAGGTTCGCTCGTCCCTCCTCCCCATATCTCGGTTAATTCAGGGTCCATCTTACCGGCTACCAGGCAGGTTTTTTTATCAGGAAAGAAAGTTGTGTGGATCGGCAATAAACCAAGACCGGCATATTCACCAGGGCGATCTCCAATACCGGAGACATCTTTCAGCAATGTGCCCATCATTTGATACCCCCCACAGATGCCAACAATACTTTGCCCGGCCGTCCATAGATCCAGCAAACGCTCTGAAAAGCCCCTCTGCTTAAGCCAGTGCAAATCATGCACCGTGTTCTTGGTGCCTGGAACAATCACCACGTCCGGCTTGCCCAGGCGAGTCGAATCCTTGATATATCGCAGGGTTACCGTTGGCTCCATCGCCAAGGGATCGAAATCAGTGAAATTAGAAATGTGGGGGAGGTGGATTACAGCTATGTCTATCTCCCCCTTGCGTTGAACATCGTCAGTGTGGTGGAGCCAGCCGGCTACACCTTCCAGGGAGACTGAGTCTTCCTGCTCAAGGCAGACATTGCTGTGAGGGATCACTCCCAGGATTGGTATTCCTGTGCGTTCCGCTAAAAACTCCAGCCCTGGGTCAAGGATCCGCTTATCCCCCCTGAATTTATTGATAATCAATCCCTTGATAACTGCCCGTTCCCAGGGTTCCAGCAGTTCCAGTGTGCCGATAATAGAGGCAAAAACTCCTCCTCTATCGATATCGGCAACCAGTAAAACAGGGGCCTTGGCGAGTTTTGCGATCCGCATATTCACTATTTCTCGGTCCTTCAAGTTTATCTCTGCCGGGCTTCCCGCACCTTCAATGACTACAATGTCCGCATCCTGCATCAACCGCTCCAGGCTGGCTGCAACAATCTTTACAGCCATGTCCATGTAGTCCGACCGATAATCCCATGCCCCCATATCCCCAATAGGCTTACCCATTACTACCACCTGAGCCATGGTATCAGCTTTGGGTTTCAGGAGAATCGGGTTCATGTCAACCCGAGGCACCGTCCGGGCTGCTAGTGCCTGTAGGGCTTGAGCCCGGCCGATCTCTCCGCCTTCCGGGGTCACATAGGAGTTCAGTGCCATGTTCTGAGACTTAAACGGCAGTACTTTGTAGCCATCCTGGACAAGTATTCTGCACAGGGCGGTTGCCAGCCAGCTCTTACCCACATGGGATGCGGTACCTTGGAACATTACGGTTTGTGCTATTATCATCCTCTTCCTATCTCGAATT
>JAJOKK010000041.1 GCA_021129875.1 Candidatus Bipolaricaulota bacterium | reverse complement strand
ACGAGCAACGCCTGATCAGAAGGGACTTTTCTAGTTTTAGGGGTTGGAACATCCGTTTCAAAGCCAATCTCTAACTAATTTTGCAGACAGAGAGCGCGAAGCCCTCTTGATAACGGTCGAAGCTTCCCATTCTCTGCCCGTTGGAACTTACCAGCAGGGCTTTCTGTTTCGCGACGCTACCGATGCTCGGCGTGCTCTCCGAGTCCGGGAACCCTCACCCGTCGCTCCAGCAAGCGCAATCCCTGCGTGATGATGAAGACCAAGACCAGGTAGAAGACCGCAAGAACCATGAATACCTCGAAGAAGTTGAAGTGGCGCGCTGCGATGTGCTTTCCCACCCCCATCAAGTCATGTAGACCGATCGCAAAGACGATCGAGGTGAACTGCACCATGAGGATCAGTTCGTTCGACCAGGAAGGGATGACGATGCGAAACGCCTGCGGGAGGATGATATGGCGAATCGCCTGCAGAAGGCTCATCCCCATGGATCTGGCCGCCAGCATCTGGCCGTCCGGCACAGCTTGGATTGCCCCGCGGAGGTACTCGGCCTGGTATGCGGCGGTGTTGAGGCCCAACGCGATGATCCCGCTGGTGAGCCGGGACAAACTTATCCCCCAGGCGGGTAAGCCGAAGTAGATCATGAGCAGCTGAACTAAGAGCGGCGTTCCCCGGAAGCACTGGATGTAGATACTGCATGGGATGGAGATGAACCGCCCTCCGTATACCCGGCCCATGGCAAGGAGGATCCCCAGGACGATCCCGATGGCGATGCAGGCAACACTGAGCTCGATGGTGAGCAACAATCCACCGAAGAGCCGGGGGAGGTGCCCCCAGTCGAAGGTCATCAGCCGGTCTCTCCGTATAGTTCGTCGATCTTATGGAGGAACTCCCCGGTCCGCTTCTGGTTCGGCGCGGCGAACATCTGTTGCGGTGTCCCCTGCTCAACGATCACCCCGTGCTCCATGAAGATGATCTCATCGGCGACCGAACGGGCAAACCCCATCTCGTGGGAGACGACGAGCATCGTCATCCCGTCCTTGGCCAGTGCGATCATCACCTCCAGTACCTCCCCAATCAACTCTGGGTCAAGAGCGGAGGTCGGCTCATCGAACAGGATCAGTTTCGGCGCCATCGCCAGCGCCCTGGCGATCGATACGCGCTGCTGCTGCCCGCCAGAGAGCTGCGCCGGGTAAGCGTCCGCCTTGTCACTGAGGCCGACCCGCTCCAACTCCTCCATCGCAAGGCAGGTCGCCGTCCCCTTCTTCATCCGTTTTACCTTGATCGGGCCGATACGGACGTTCCCCAGCGAGGTCAGATGGGAGAAGAGATTGAAGCTCTGGAAAACGAACCCCATCTGCGCCCGCAGCTTGTTGATGCTCGAGCGGGCGTGAGTGACCTCAACATCCTCCAGCCAGACAGACCCCTGATCTGGAGGAGTCAACTGGTTTATACAACGAAGGAGCGTGCTCTTGCCGGTCCCCGACGGGCCGATGACGACCTTTGTCTCGCCCCGTTCCAGCTCGAGGGAGATCCCTTTTAAGACCTCTTCCTTCCCATAGCGCTTATGGACGTTCTCAACCTTGAGCAGGGGACACATTGTGCTGCCATTCTCCTTTTATTTTACGGTCGACCCCGGCATCTCAAGGCCGGGGATCCGGACCCGCTTCTCAATCTCGGCGAGCGTTCGATTCCCAGCGTAGGTCATGACGAGGAAGACCAGCGCTACAGTGAGGTAGGCGAGCATCGCCAGGTCGTAGCGGCGATCCATGATGATGCGCGCATGACGTAGGATCTCATTGAGGCCGACCGCGTAGGCAAGGGTCGTGTCCTTTATAACCGCGGAGAACTCGTTCGACCAGCCTGGCAGGGACAGGCGGAACGCCTGTGGGATGACGATCGCGACGATCGCTTGTAGCCGGCTCATCCCCAGCGATCGGGCAGCCATCATCTGACCGCTCGGTATCGCCTGGATCGCCCCGCGGAAGATCTGCGCCTGGTAGGCCGACGAGCGGAATCCCAACGCCAGACTGGCGGCGAGGAACGATGAGATGCTTATGCCGAACTGCGGTGGGCCGAAGTAGAAGAGGAAGAGGAGAACAAGGGCGGGGACGCTGAGTAAGATCCACTCGTATATGGAACTCAGCGCTCCTAGGAATGGCCCGCCGTAGACCCGCAACAGGGCGACGATCGTTCCGACAAGGAGCCCGATAGCGAGCAGGGCGAACAAAAGTTCCACATTGATCACGAACGCACGCAGGAGCATCGGGAGAAAGCGCGTAATTTCGACTAGGTTTTCGATCGGTCTCTCCTAATTCTATGAGGCCGGGGGCCTCTCGCACAGCGGAAAGACCCCCGACGGTTAAACAGTCTTACGCGAACATTTGCGCGTTACTCACAGGAGTTCGGCCTGCATCGCAGCGATGAACGCCTCCAGGTCGCCGTCAACGAGCAGGAGGTCCTTGGACTTCTCCCAGGCCGCGGTGATCTCGTCGAGATCTGGACCAAAGTAGACGGTGAGCAGCCCCTCGATGAAGCTTCCCTCTTCCACAACTATCTCCTGCAGTCCGCCGGGCCCTTCAACCACGGTCAGACCGAGCGTAGCAAGCGCGTCGTTGATCCTGGGGAGGAGCCCTTCCGGATCGCCCTCTGCAACCAGGAAGCCGAAGTACTCGTACGTATGGATGATCCCAGCGATCGTGAGGATATCAGGGAACGCGGAGATCGCCGCCCGCGAGGCCGGCTCATCCTGGATAACCGCATCGATCCGCCCGGCGACAAGGTCAAGGATCGCTGTAGGATAGGTCTCATACCCTTTCAACGCGACATCGATTCCAGCCTCGTGCAGGTTGCCCTCGACCCACCACAGGCCGGTCGTTCCGTGCTGCGCTCCTACGGCGAGGTTCGGGCCAAGGCCGGCCATCGCGGTGACGATGTTAAGCCCTGAGTCCTTGCGGATGACAACGGCCTGATTCGACAGATAATAGGGCTTGGAGAAGTCGATCGCCTCCTCCCGCTCTGCCGTAATCGTGAACCCGGAAGCGCCGATGTCCACCTTCCCCGCGACTACGCTCCCGATGAGCGCCGCAAAGGCGATGTTGCGAATCTCGATTTCAAACCCGGCCGTAATCGCAATCGCGCGCATCAGATCGAGATCGAACCCGAAAAACTCCCCGTCGTCGGTGATCATCTGAAACGGGGCCCACGGGATGTCCGAGCCGACGATGTACGTCTTCTCTGCCAGGGCGAGCCCTCCACCGAGCAGGACCACCAGACTCAGTACAGCCAAACCGACTAAAAATCTTTGGCTCTATTCGCGTTAGCTGTTGGTGGGTATGGG
>JAJOKK010000175.1 GCA_021129875.1 Candidatus Bipolaricaulota bacterium | reverse complement strand
TGCCCCTCCCATCGAGGGAGGGGGGGTGCGGACTTGCTACCTTATGGGGGGGAGCGATCTGTACCATCATGCTATGGACCGCAAACAGATCAAGCGTGCCTGCGGGCTGCGGCGTGCATCCACCAAGGGTGTGCCGCTAAGAGCATTGAATGTGCGTCTACAGTTGCGTCAACAAAACCGAGACGAACCCCGACTTCTGCCCCAACGGTTCAGGTCTTCGGTCTCACAGTAAGGACAGGTCGGACGTTTGGCTTGTTAAGGCTCAATCCATTCCACAATTTGCTGCTGGTATTCTGCTTTTTCTAATCCATTCAACAAAAGACGACGTTACCGCAGTGTCAGCTGACCACTGGCATCTATCAGTCTGGAGAATTTGTCAGCATGCATTGTGCCCTTCTCGTAGCTGCCGACACTATAGGACAGCCAACGCTAATAAAGCCTTCGAGAAACGCCCTACAAGAAGAACGGAGCTCATCTTGGTTCAAGCCCCGCGGCCGGTAGATCGGGCGATCATCCAGCGATGAGCGCGGCGCGGACGGTGTCGACACCGTCGTCCAACGCGCGGTCGATCTGCTCCACCGCGGGTCCTCCACCTTGGGCGAAGGCACGGTTTCCGCCGCCTCCTCCGCCGAGCACCTTCGACATCGCACCGACGAGCGCACCGGCATTGACCGTGTCAATTCCGCGGCTGACTTTACAGACGGCGATCCCGCGGCCGCTCGTCTCGCTTATCAGAATAACCACCGCCGGATGCACCCGCTCCTCAAGAAGATCGGCTAGACGTTTTACCTCGTCACCGGCCAGCGCAGCGCGGCCTGCGACAAGGGTGACCTCGCCGAACTTCTCACCTCGTGCAAGGAGCTCGTCCCGTTGCAGGCAGAGCCTCACTTCTCTCATTTCGTCCGCTTGTTTGCGTAAGGTCGACAGCTCTGCTCTCAGGTGGGTCAGGCCGGCAAGAGGATCGTCGCCCAGCTCTTCCTTTAATCCGTTGAGGAGAGCTTCTTCCGACCGTATATGGGCGATCGCGCTCTCTCCGGTGAGGGCGCGGATGCGACGTGTGCCTGCGGCGACACTCTCCTCAGAGACGATCTTGATCAGGCCAATCTCACCGCTCCGCGTTACATGAGTCCCGCCGCAAAGCTCGACGCTGAATCCGCCGACTGAGACGACGCGCACCAGATCCTTTCCCTTGTACTCCTCCTCAAAGTGAGCGATCGCCCCGGACTGCTTCGCCTCGTCGAGCGGCATCTCCCGGGTCTCCACTGCAAAGTTATCGAGGACGACCGCGGTAGACATCTCCTCGACCCGGGCGATCTCGTCCGCGTTCATCTGCTGAAAGTGGGAAAAGTCGAACCGCAGTTCCTCAGCGGAGACAAAGGACCCGGATTGCACCACGTGCTCACCGAGAAGATTGCGCAGCGCAGCGTGCAGCAGGTGGGTCGTGGTGTGGTTACGCGCAATCCGCTTACGGCGCACCGGATCGACGACCAGGCGACAGCGGTCGCCAACGGCAAACGTTCCATCGCGCAGGAGGACGTGGTGCAGGAAGAGGCTGTTTTGGTCGCGATGGACGTCGACCACCTTGGCCCGGCCCGGCTGTGAAAGGTTCTCGATCGTGCCTGTGTCCGCGATCTGCCCCCCGCCCGCGGCATAGAACGGGGTTTTGTCGAAGATGAAGATCGATAGATCGCCCTCTCCCGTTTCGACCAGCATCGCTTCCGTAGTGGTAGTGGAGTACCCGACGAACCTTGTCGGATCTACAGAATCGCGAGATCCCTCCAGATTCATATCTGCCTCAGTCGCAACCCCCGCCTTGCCTGCTGCGGTGCGGGACCGCTTCTTCTGCTGCGCCATCGCGCACTGAAACCCGTCCTCATCGAGTGAAACCCCTTGCTCCGAAGCGATCTCCCGCGTCATCTCCACTGGGAAGCCGTAGGTATCGTAGAGTTCGAAAGCAAGATCTCCCGGGAGGAGCGTCTCTCTTGCCGCGCTCAGTTCCTCCAGCCGCTTATACAACCGGCGTTCGCCGCTGCGCAGTGTTTTGCGGAACGTCTCCTCCTCGCGGGCGATTATCTGTTCGATCAACCGTTGAGAGGAGACGATCTCGGGGTAAGTCTTGCCAAGCGTGGCAGCGATCGGCTCCACCAGCCGGTTCAGCGTCCCCGGCGGCAGCCCCAGCCCCTCTCCCGCGCGGATCGCCCGCCGCAGGATGCGCCGCAGTACATATCCTTGTTTCTCGTTCCCCGGGAAGATGCCGTCTGCGAGGAGCATCGTCACCCCGCGGATATGATCGGCGATGAGGTTTCGTTGAATCCGTTCCTCCGGTGCGAGATCTCGTGGCATCGCTTCCTCGATCGCTGCGGTGATCGGGGAGAAGAGGTCAATCTCAAAGTTGCTCCTCACCCCCTGCAAGACCGCTGCGGTCCTCTCGAGTCCCATTCCGGTATCGATACTCTTCCGAGCCAATGGGATGAGGTTTCCGCCTGTTTCGGCCTCATATTCCATGAAGACGAGGTTCCAGATCTCGATAAACCGGTCGCGGTCGCAAGCCGGATCGTGGCAATCAAGCCCACACGCCTTGTCCACCCCGGTGTCATAGAAGATCTCCGAATCGGGGCCGCACGGACCGGTATCCCCCACCGGTCCCCACCAGTTGTGCTCCTTTCCTAAGCGCGTGATCCGCTCTGTAGGCACCCCAATCGAATCTTGCCAAATCGCATAGGCATCCTCATCCTCTTCATAGACCGATACCCACAACCGCTCCGCAGGGAGCGAGAGTTCACGCACGAGGAACTCCCACGCGAGTTCGATCGCCCGCTCCTTGAAGTAGTCCCCGAACGAGAAGTTGCCCAGCATCTCGAAAAAAGTGTGATGGTAGGCGGTCTTCCCCACGTTCTCGATATCCGTGGTGCGGAAACACTTCTGACACGTGACAGCGCTGCGGTGGGGCGGCGAGACGCGACCCCAAAAAATATCCTTGAACTGAACCATACCCGCAGCGGTGAACAGGAGAGTCGGGTCCTTGGGGACGAGCGATGCGCTTTCAAGACGCGCATGTCCGCGCTCGGCAAAGTAGTCTAGATAAAGCTTGCGAAGTTGGTCGGCTTGCATAGGAATCTCCTCGATCGACGATATGGCCCTAATTTTAGACACCACCGGCCATCGGTTCAACGTAAGCATTCAGTAAACCCATACAGGATCTTGCGCAAACCTCTTCTCTTTACGGGTTGCGAAGCAAGACCGGAAATCCAACAGAAGCTTTCACCGTCTCGGGGGGTGTAGTAGCCGATTGGGGACTCACTACACCCCCCAAGAACGCGGAGCACGCAGAGAGTGGAATAGGAACCTTCCTGC
>JAJOKK010000026.1 GCA_021129875.1 Candidatus Bipolaricaulota bacterium | reverse complement strand
CCGTGGCCGGGCGGCTCGACCCGGTGATCGGCCGTGATGAGGAGATGGAGAGGATCGTCCAGATCCTCAGCCGCAGGAAGAAGAACAACCCGGCACTTATCGGGGAATCCGGGGTAGGGAAGACAGCGATCGTCGAGGGGCTGGCGCAGAAGATTGTGGAGGGTGATGTCCCGTCAATGCTCCGCTCCAAGGAGATTATCGAACTCGATATGGCCGCGATCGTCGCCGGGACCAAGTACCGAGGAGAGTTCGAACAGCGACTGAAGACGCTGATCAACCAGGTGATGGAGTCGGATAACATCATCCTGTTCATCGATGAGATGCAGACCGTTGTCGGGGCGGGTGGGGCCGAGGGGGCGATCGATGCCTCGTCGATCCTGAAACCACCGCTCGCCTCCGGGGCGATCCAATGCATCGGGACCGCTACCCTGGACCAGTACCGCAAGTCGGTGGAGAAAGACCCGGCGCTCAAGCGGAGGTTCAAGACGATCCTGGTCGAGGAACCGACGGTCGAGAATACGGTAAAGATTCTGAAAGGGTTGCGTCTTCATTATGAGAAGCACCATGGCGTCAAGATTACCGATGACGCTCTCTACCAGGCTGCGCGCCTCTCCGATCGCTACGTAACCGATCAGTTCCTCCCGGATAAGGCGATCGACCTGGTCGATGAAACCGCATCGAGGATCAAGCTGCAGAGCTCTCTCCTTCCCGATGACCTGCGCGAGCTGATGACCGAGTTGGACAAGATGGACGAGCAGGAACACGAAGCGGTAAGCGCCCAAAAGTACGAGATCGCAGCGCGGTTGCGCGATCGTAAGGAGGAACTCGCTCGCGAGATCGAACAGGTGAGTGAGGACTCTTCTGTTGCCGACGACCTGCAGGTGACGGGGAAGGAGATCGCCCGAGTGGTCTCGATGTGGACCGGTGTGCCGATCGGCCATGTTCAGGAAGCAGATACGGCCCGGCTGATTCACATGGAGGAGAAGATCCACGGGAGGTTGATCGGGCAGGACGATGCAGTGACTGCGATCGCCCGTTCGATTCGCCGTGCCTACGCCGGTGTGAAGAACCCGCGCCGGCCGGTGGGTGTATTCATGTTCCTCGGCCCGACCGGTGTGGGGAAGACTGAGCTTTCCAAGACCCTGGCCGAGTTCCTCTTCGGCGACGAAGACGCGCTGGTTCGCGTCGACATGTCTGAGTACATGGAGCGGTTTGCCGTCTCCCGCCTTACCGGGGCCCCTCCGGGCTACGTAGGGTACGATGAGGCCGGCGAACTGACTGAAAAGGTGCGACGTCGCCCCTACTCCGTCATCCTGTTCGACGAGATCGAGAAGGCTCACCCCGATGTGTTCAACATCCTGTTGCAGATGATGGAGGACGGGATACTCACCGACTCGCAAGGGAGACGGGTAGACTTTCGCAACACCGTCATCATCATGACCTCGAACGTGGGGAGCCAGTTGATCACCGACCGGGACACCCTTGGGTTCAGCGATTCCGCCGTTGACTCCGAGGAGTCTTACCAGAACATGAAGGACCGGGTGACCGGCGAGGTGAGCAAGGTCTTCCGGCCGGAGTTCTTGAACCGGCTCGACGACCTGATCGTATTCCATCAGCTGACCCGGGAGCAGGTGAAGGAGATCGCGGTATTGATGGTCGGCGAACTCGGAGAGCGCCTTATGGAGGAACATAAGATAGACCTCACCTTAGACGAATCGGCAAAGGATCTCCTGATTGGGGAGGGGTACGACTCCAAGTACGGAGCGCGGCCGATGCGTCGCACGATTGAGCGGTTGATCGAGAACCCGATCTCGGAGCTGATCCTCGCCGGGACATTCCCCCACGGCTCAACGGTCGTGGCCGCGGCCGACGGGGAGGCGCTGCGCTTCACTCGGAGCGACTAGGGTGGCCTTCCGCTGCGACCGCTGCGACTACCAGGCGATCAAGTGGATCGGGCGTTGCCCGCACTGCGGGGAGTGGGACACCTTTCACCTCGCCGAGGGGGAGGAAGAGGCGGAATCATCCTGGATCGGCGAGGAGCTTCTCCCGATCACCCGGATCGATCTCGCTGCTGTCGAGCGGTTTGCGACCGGGATCGGCGAGGTCGACCGCTTGCTCGGCGGTGGTCTCGTCCCCGGAGGGGTTCTCCTGTTCGGCGGGGAACCCGGGGTGGGCAAGTCGACCCTTCTTTTACAGGTTGCGCAAAACCTTGCCGAACTCTACGGAAAGATCCTCTACGTATCGGGCGAGGAGTCGGCGGCGCAGATCAAGTTGCGGGCAAGCCGGCTCGGGGTGACAAGTGAGAACCTCTACATCCTCTCCGAACAGAACTTGAAGCGGATCGTCGCCGCGGTCGAGAGCCTCTCCCCCCACGTCCTCTTCGTCGATTCTATCCAGACGACCCTGTCGACGAGCGTCCCCGGCGAGGCCGGGAGCGTGCGGCAGATGAGGGAGACGAGTGCGGAGCTGACGCGGCTCGCCAAGGCGCATAAGATGACGACCTTCCTTGTAGGGCACATCACCAAGGGAGGAGCGTTCGCCGGACCAAAGACAATGGAGCACCTCGTCGATGTGGCGATCTATCTGGAAGGGAGCCGGGAAGAGGATGTGCGCATCCTGCGCTCGGTGAAGAACAGGTTCGGCGCGACGAACGAGATCGCCGTATTCCAGATGCAATCCGGCGGACTGAAGGCGATCACCGACCCCTCCCGTTTCTTCCTCGACGAGCACAATCTGGAGTCCCGGGCAGGGACCGTTGTCGTCTCTATCATCGAGGGGACGCGCCCGATCCTGGTCGAACTGCAGGCCCTGGTATCCCCCACCGGGGGGTACGGCGCTCCGCAACGGCGCTGCAGCGGTCTGGACTACAACAGACTTCTTCTTCTGCTCGCCGTAATCGAACGGCAGTTGGGGGTTCACACCGGCGGGGCCGACGTCTACCTGAGCATCGCCGGAGGGTTGGAGACCCGAGAGAGGGCGCTCGACCTCGGAATGATCGCCGCGGTCGTCTCCAGCCTGCGTAACCGACCGCTCCCTGAGCGGACCGTGGTCATCGGTGAAGTCGGCCTCTCCGGCGAGGTGCGCGGGGTGAAGAAGCTGCGTGAGCGGATCTCTGAGGCGGAAAAACTCGGTTATGAGCGGGTGATCATCCCGGTAAAAGGCAAACCGTCCTCTTTGGCAACGGTGGAGACGATCCCTGTAGCGACGATCAACGAGGCGATGGAGGCTCTCTGTCTTAGCTGATAATTGAGTGATTTGACAAATAGGAGATTAACGAATTTTTTTAAAAAACACAGGCATAACAGGCTGTTGCAAACCTCTTCTCCTTGCAGAACAGAAGCTTTCACCGTCTCGGGGGGTGTAGTAGCCG
>JAJOKK010000139.1 GCA_021129875.1 Candidatus Bipolaricaulota bacterium | reverse complement strand
GAGCAAGTGGGGTAGAGAGAGCAGAGTGCGCTACACACGGAGCGGATTGGTATGGAAAAGGGCAAGCTGGTTTACCCCCCCTTGCCCCAAGAACGGAGGACCGCCCAGCCCCCCCTGGGCGGCCTTCCTCTCTGGCGCAGAAGCAGAGTAGTGTCAGATCGCAACCTAACAATCTCCATTTGTCTCTTCGGATAAAAAGAGGGAAAAGTAGGACTCACAGGTAGATTACTGGAGACAGCAGTGAGGTAAGTTTGCAAACCCAATGGGTGGTTCGGCGGAATTTTTGGCCGTTCGATCTCCTGGAGGCATAAGAGCCGGTTGCTTAAACCCCATTCACAGCTCGTTTTCAAGCCTGGTTACGGAGCAAAGCCGCCTGTCTACCAGCCAGGGAGGCTACATCAGTAAATTCAGGTATTTTACCGCTCGGGGGTTGCGGTATCCGGGGAGAATTTACTACACCCCCCAGGAGGGCGATTGAGATGATATTGAGAACGGGCCCTGGGGGTGGAAAGGCATGGGAGAAGCAGAGGCATCCGGTTGGGAAGCGGTCAAGGAAGGTGGAGATGATCGCCATGGGTGCGCTGAGCGTCCTCTTCCTCCCCGCACCGATAATGCATAGCTATACCAATGCTTTTGAGGTCGTCCGCGCGGAGGGGTACCATCTTGAGGATATTGGGCATCACGCAGTTCTGCCGCGCGATCGGGAGCGCTCTTGGCCCTGCGCTCATCAGCGCTTGGACGGCGGAACTAATCCATGTCTATTCGATGCCCTGATGATCTCTATCAGGTTTGGGAGAGGACGTTGGAAGAGGATCAGGATCTAACATTCAGATGACCAACATATTAGAAGTCAAGGATCTATGCGTCGAGGTTGACGGGCAAAAGCTTCTACATGGAATTGATCTGACCATCCCCGATGGGGAGATCCACGCCCTTTTGGGGCCGAATGGGTGTGGAAAGACAACGCTGATGATGGTCGTCATGGGCTATCCAGAATACAGGGTTATCCAAGGACAGATTCTTTTCAACGGAGAGGACATCACCGAACTGGATATCACCGAGAGGGCCAGGCTCGGCATCGGCATCTCACAGCAGCGCCCTCCAACCATCGCCGGGGTCAAGTTGCAACAAGTTCTAGATTTCATTATCGCTCAAGCACCAAAACGCGTCGACGAGATTGACGGACTGGTAAGAGCAGTCCACATGGAGCGGTTCCTGGACCGTGACGTCAACGCCGACCTCTCCGGAGGCGAGATCAAACGCTCTGAGCTTCTTCAACTCTTGGTCACCCAGCCACGATTCGCTATGCTGGACGAGCCCGACTCCGGCGTGGATCTGGAGGCCCTGTCCCTGGTGGGGAATATGGCAAATGCACTCCTTGCCAAAGAGCCTGGCCAGTCAGAGCATAGAAAATCGGGCCTCATCATCACCCATACTGGTCAGATTCTGGATTGCGTTCACGCTGACAAGGCGCACATCATGCTCAACGGGCAGATAGGCTGCTCAGGACCCTCCCGCATCCTCCTCGACAAGATACGTAAGTACGGCTACGAAGAGTGTATTAGGTGTATACTCAGGAGGCGAGAAGAATGAAAGTGCAGAACGATCGTTCCACAGAGAATCGCAGTGGCCCGGACCTCAATCCGGATCACTTTCTCACCGAACCCGACACCCCGCGTTCGGCGATGATCTCACCCGACCAGGTGGCGCCAGTTGATAGAGGGGTGATGGCCAGCCTGGGGGTGTACATGACAGGGGAGGATCGCGCGGGCACGTATATCTTGCGTGACTTTCACCCGCTTTGCCTAGTGGCCGGCTCCGATGATGTTGAACTTTTACCCATTGCCGATGCCCTGATGAGATACGATTGGCTGCGCGAAAAATACTACTGGAGAGCGGTGCCAATCGACCTGGATGAATATACGGCTCGATGTGCATTGGCGTCGGAACCGCAGGGCTACTTTATTCGCGTGAAGAAAGGGGCGAAGGTATCCTTCCCTGTACAGGCCTGCCTGTACATCTCGCGTAGAGACATCATTCAGACGAGCCACAACGTCGTGATCCTCGAAGAGAACTCTGAACTCCACCTCATCACGGGTTGCGCCACAGGACCGGGCGTGGGAACTGGGACCCATCTGGGGGTCAGCGAGTGCTACATCGGCAAGCACGCTAAATTGACCCATACGATGATTCACAGTTGGGGCCCTGAAGTCGAGGTGCGCCCCCGCTCTGGGACAATCGTTGAGGACAGAGGGACATTCGTAAGCAACTATGTCTCGCTGCGGCCGGCCAAGAGCATCCAGACCGACCCTTGCACGTGGCTCAACGGGGAGGGCTCTTCGGCCAAATATTCCACTATCATCTTAGGCGCCAGAGGCTCGACCATTGATAATGGCGGCACCGTTTACTTGAACGGCGAGGGTTCCAGCGCCGAACTGGCCCACCGGGCTGTGTGTACCGGCGGTCGCATCTGCCAAAAAGGACTGCTCATCGGGAACGCTCCGTGTCGGGCACACGTGGACTGCGCAGGGATGGTGCTGGACGCCGGAGAGGACGGCTTTATCGAAGCTGTTCCCGGCCTGAGAGCTCTACATTCTGACGCGAGGATGAGCCACGAGGCTAGCATCGGCAAGATTGCACCCGAACAGGTGGCCTACCTACAATCGCGGGGGATGGAGGAGCGTGAGGCGATCTCGTTGATCATCCGCGGCTTCCTGGATGCAGATATAGAGGGCCTCAGCCCGGAGCTTGACGCCAGGATTGCGGAGATTTCCAAGCTTGCCGGGCATGGAGAGGAATGATTGCCCACCCGGACAAGCGGATCCACTATTCAGACCGACGCCATATTGGAAAGCGAGCATCTATGGGGCGAGGATGACCGGTAAATGCTCTTTCACGCCCCTGCCCATCTCCGACGGGGAGGTCCACCCCCGGGCAGCCGAATGGGTGCGGTTCCACTGCGCGGGCGTAATTATGCGCGGTGACCAGGTGTGTGGTTTCTGCGGGTAAGGAACAAGGGGAAGCGAGGATGAGGAACCAGAGCAGATTATCCGGCATACCGGGAAGACGTACGTATTCAGTAAACCCATCCCATATTTCAGCCACAGCATGGAGCCTGTTGCGTAAGCCTTTTCTGCTGCTCGTCGTTAAACTCAACCCGTAGCTTCAAGCATTTTACCGCCTCGGGGGGTGTAGTAAGTCCCTCTTCGAATACTGCACCCCCCAGGAGCGCAAAGAGCGCCGAGATCAAGCAGGAAGGTTCCTATTCCACTCTCTGCGTGCTCCGCGTTCTTGGGGGGTGTAGTAAGTCCCCAATCGGCTACTACACCCCCCGAGACGGTGAAAGCTTCTGTTGGACCTCCGGTCTTGCTTCGCAACCC